>PMNN01000178.1:133-18734 GCA_003161815.1 Methanobacterium sp.
CTGTCAACACCACCAGAAAGGGCAACTACAGCTAATGGTTTATTTAAACCTAACTTTGATGATTCTTCAAAGTTTGAATTCAAATTATTTAAAAGGACATCTATATTATAAGGATATTCTATTCTTTTTTTAAGGAAATTAAACAAGTTTTTCAGAGGTTCTTGTAACCGTACATTTTTATAATGATCCATTATTCCATCCATTCTAGCGTAGGCAAGCCCCATCCTATATTTACGGAGAAGAATATCAGAATACGCCTCAACATGAATTTTATTAACATCTAATTCTTCTTTAAGTTTCCCTACCACCCATCCGCCTTTTCCTATTATCAAAGATTTTTCAGGTCGGTCGGAAGTAATGATAAATAATTCTCCATTCTCTTCATTAAAAATGATATCCTTAATAAGGGGTTTTATATTTTCATGCCCTATTTCATCTCTTATTCGAGATATACTATTAATAATATTATTTTTATCCAGTTTCAAATTCATTTACTCTCCTGAGAGTATTTTAAAATCTAAATAATTTAAAATTTTTTTTGCAGCTTTTTTAAAATATTTTAAGAATTTTTTTGATAAATAGCGATGCCAAATTTATTTCTAATGATATGATAACCTGGAATATCCAATTTAGGATTGCTAAGAGCATCTATGTAATAAAATGCATTATTACCTCTCAAAAAATTAGAAAACGCTTCTGGACTAGTATATAAACGTGGAACTCCAAATAGTACTTCTTTTTTAAGAGTCCATGTAAATGCAGGATCGTAATCTGAATAAATCACCTTATCCTGGTAACTAGGATCATACTCCTCCAACCATTTACTTTCAGATTGTATATAAAATCCATAACCATGTTTGGGTGTATGACCCAGATGTACTGCTGTAATTGATGATAAAAATACAAAACCAACTATAAAGTATAAACCCCACGACCTCAGTTTTTCTTGCTTAAATTTGAATTTAAATTTTTCAATAACAATACTAAAACCTAAAATAATGAAATATGCTAATGCCGGGCTCATAGTAATAAAGTATCGATCTACTTTAAGTGGGATAATGCTGTGGAATATGAAAAAAGCAGCAAACCATGAAAGGAATAGAAAATCTATTCTCAGATCTTCGATTTTAGATCCTTTTAAGAATCTATATCCAACATATAAAGCAATAAGGATAATGATTTCGGTGACTAAATAAGGACTCGTGAAAAAACTCAAAACTCCAGCTGCTAAAATAAGGATTAATATTACTAAATGTAAAATATTTTTGGATTTGTTAGAATCATAATTTTCTAGGACTTTTTCCTTTATAATCCTATATAAATATATACTCAAGCTGAATAAGACTATTATAACTGTGATATATGATAAAATAGATGGAACTCCATAAGATGGACTCACTAGTTGGCGGTAGGTTCCTAAAAGGGGACCTACCGCAATATAGTTTAATATATGCGTTAAATAATATAATTTATCTGGATTATAGCCTAAATCATTTACAGATGCTCCTGAACCAATCAAAGTTGAAGTAAAAATGTTTGTAATGGAATCTAAATTCCCTAACTTTTCATATATATATAAAAAAAAGGGAGTTACAATGACTAATCCCGCTAAAATGCCAGCAACAAGTTTTTTCATGTTTTTAATGAAATTATCATTAATTAATATGTAGAGAAGCATTGGAAAGACTAGGATTGCTGAAGTATATCTAGCAAGAAAAGCTACCATGAACAAGGGAAAAACTAGATACAAGAAATTTGAATTTTTTCTCACGCCAATAACCAGTGCATATATAACCCATATTGAAAATGAAACTCCAGGTATATCTATACCGCCTGAAACAGCCCAAGTAAATATTAATGGAAATGAAATAAAAATTAAACTACCTACAAGGCTCTGAGTTTCGGTGAAACGTTCTTTGAAAAGTAAATAAAGTCCAATAACTCCGAAAATAAATATAATTCCATCTAGAATGAAAATAACATTTTCTGAGATATAACCCGCCTTGAAAACTATAGAAGTTAAAAATGGCATTAGGGGAGATAAATAGATTACACTCACATTTCCCACTGGTATGCCTGCGAAAATAAGGGCGTTATTTAAATAAACAAAAACATCGTAATAGGGAACCCCTATATACTCCATACGTATTAATAAATAAACTGTAAAGGCTAAGGTAATTACTATTAACTTGAAAAGCGGATTTTTATAGATTTTACTGAATTTAGCATTGATATCACTTGAATTCTTCAACTTAACCACCTAAATAATTATTGAAACTTATTCAAAAAAAAATTATGAAATTTAGGTATTATTCTTGTATTATAATGGGTAATCTATTACTTAATAGAATTTATTAATTAGAAATTTCTATACTTTCAATTTAGTATGTGAATAAGGAGGAATTAAGATTTAAATCGTATTTTTATAAAATTAAAAAATATTTTTCAATTAATAAATTAATTTTTTTTATCGAGTATATGTTCCCATAATTTGGCCTTGATCTAGTATATGCTCGTTTATGGATTCTAAAAATGTTTCTCTGGTTGTTCGAGGGGGTAAATCTAGTTTAACATCTAGAGCGTAGATTTTATAATAGTAGCGGTGTGTACCGCTAGGGGGACATGGTCCTCCATAACCTACTTTACCGAAGTCATTTAATCCCTGTATAGCGTTATTATCCATGATTTCTCGACTCATTACATGTTCTGAAAGACTAATGGTATCTGCTGGTAAGTTGAATATAACCCAATGACTCCATGTACCTCCAGGAGCATCAGGATCCTCACATATAATAGCAATGCTTAATGTTTCATCTGGTAAAGAGTTCCACTCTAATGGTGGGGATACATCAATTCCACTACAAGTGTACTTGGTAGGTATAGGTTGTCCTTCATCAAAAACGCTGCTTTTTATTTTTATAACCATTCAAATCCTTCCCATCGAAATTGAATATACGATTTAAAAAATTAATCTTCTCTTTTTTTTTATTTTATATTAACCATTTTTTTTACCATTTTTCAGGTAAATATGAATTTATTATCCCATATTCAAATTATCAAAATTTAATTAAATAATGAATTTTTTAACTTGTTTTTCTTTTTATGTAAGGGTTAAACTATTATAAGTATTTTTTATAAAACTTTTTTAAGAAAATTTAAAATAACGATAAATTGTAACAATAAAATTAGTTAGAGTTTTTATGGAAAAGGCAATAAGGAGAAGGACTATAACGAAGTAAAAAATCAACAAACTTAAATAGTAAAGAGTCTTAAAAAGAAAATGTGAGGTGATTTAATGACGGAATTACCAATAGCTCCGGTTGGAAGGATCATAAAAAATGCCGGTGCTCAGAGAGTAAGTGATGATGCCCGGGATGAATTAGCAAAGGTATTGGAAGAATATGGTGAAAAAATAGCCTTAGAAGCAGTAAAACTCGCAAAACACGCAGGAAGAAAAACAGTTAAAACATCAGACATTGAATTGGCTTTAAAAGCCATCTAAGTTCTTTCTTTTTTTTAATTTTTAATTATTTTTTTTTAAGCAGAATGAGAGAATTAGATCATTTTAAGTTATTAAAAAAAATATTATTATTTAAGATTGATAAATATAGTTCACTTAGTATCTTCTTGCAATCATATTATCAAGAATTTAATACTACTTATTTTATATTGGTGAAGAATTTTGACTAGAATATCTATACTGGATCTTGACCGTTGCCAGCCAAAGAAATGTAATTACGTGTGCATAGAATACTGTCCTGGGGTGCGCATGGAAGAAGACACTATAATTATCGATGAAAAAACAAAAAAACCTAAAATATCCGAGGAACTATGCTCTGGATGTGGTATATGCACCAATCGCTGTCCATTCCAAGCAGTGAGTATTATTAACTTGCCTGAGGCTTTGGAAGAACCTATTCACCGCTATGGGCAGAATATGTTTGAATTATTTGGATTACCCAGTATCAGGGAGGGCGCAGTAATTGGAATGTTAGGTCCTAATGGTATTGGTAAATCAACTGTAATTCGCATATTATCGGGAGAACTTAAACCTAATCTAGGAAATTATGAAGAAGTAGTGGATTGGGATGACATTATAAAATTCTTTAAAGGTTCTGCACTTCAAATTTACTTTAAAAAACTTTCTGAGGGAGAATTAAAAGTAGTACATAAACCACAGATGGTAGGTCTTCTACCCAAATTTGTAAAAGGCACTGTTGAGAATTTACTGGATAATGTGAATGAACGAAATGTTCTAGAAGAAGTTCAAGAATCTTTAGAATTGGAATCCATCCTAAAAAGGAACATTAAAAATCTCAGTGGAGGAGAGTTACAGAGGGTGGCTATAGCTGCTGCTGTACTTAGAGAAGCCGATTTTTACTATTTTGATGAACCTACCAGTTGGTTGGATGTTCGACAACGTTTGAATGTCGTTAGAGTAATACGAAAAGTTGCAGAGGAAGATAATTCCGTTCTGGTAATTGAACATGATTTAGCAGCCTTGGACGCTATATCAGATTATGTGCACATACTCTATGGAGAACCCGGAGGATATGGGGTGATTTCTCAACAACGTGGGGTTCGAGCGGGGATTAACACTTATATAAATGGTTTTCTACGTGAAGAGAATGTTAGATTCCGTAAACAGCCCATAGTCTTTGAAGTAAGGCCTCCTACTTCTATAATTGAAACTGAAGTGTTAGCTGAATATTCTAACATTAAAAAATCTTATAAAGAATTTCAACTGGACATCGAGGAAGGTAAAGTGCATCATGATGAAATCATCACAGCTTTTGGACCTAACGGTATTGGAAAAACAACTTATGCCAAGATTCTAGCTGGTGTAACTAAATCTGATTCTGGAATGATCAATAAAAGCGTCACTATAGCCTACAAACCCCAGTATTTGACTTCAAATTTTACAGGAACAGTACAAGAACTTCTAATTACCAGAATACCGAATTATGGTAGTAAAATATTTAAAACTGAAGTTATGAAACCGTTTTCTCTGGATAAACTATTAGATAAAGAAGTTCAGGATCTTAGTGGAGGAGAATTACAGAGACTTTCAGTGGCTATTACTTTATCACAGGAGGCTGAAATCTACGTATTTGATGAACTCACTGCATTTTTAGATGTTGAACAAAGACTAAAAGCTGCTAGAGTCATTAAAAGAGTTGTTGAAAGTCGTAATGCGGCGGCAATCATTATAGATCATGATATTGTTTTCATTGATTACATCTCGGATCGGGCTATGGTATTCTATGGGGAACCTGGATTGGAAGGTCATGCTAGTGCTCCAACAAATCTACGTTCCGCAATGAATCGTTTCCTTTCGAATGTGGGAATCACTTTCCGCAGGGATAAAGAAACTAAAAGGCCACGCGTAAATAAAATAGGAAGTTATTTGGATCGAGAGCAGAAGGAAAAAGGAGAATATTATTATTTGGGGAGTTAAAAAAAATTGGTTATTTAAAATTTAATTATCCCATAACTTCCAGGAAACATTCAATAAAGTATTTCACTTGTTTCGTAGGTATTGAGTAACTTACCCTTAAGTAACGGTGGCCGAATCGTTTACTAGTATAAGATCCTTCCCTTGTGAATATTCCTTTATCTAGGAGATAATCTGCCACTTCACGAGGATTTACATCGGCATCGTACATGTCTATAACCATCATATTACCATCAGAAGGGTAAACGGGTATGAATACATTTTCTAATTGATCCACTGCCTTTTTGATAAGTTTTTGATTGTGATGAGTGATTCTCCTGATTCTATCCAGCCATTCGTATTTAGAATTAACTGCAGCTATAGCTCCTTTCTGAGCCACAAGATTAGTGCCCAGATCATTTATAAGGATGGAGCGGACGGAATTTATAATTTCGGGAGTTGATATCATAGCACCTATACGCAAGCCAGCCATCCCATAGATTTTGGAGAAACTGTATATGGTTATAGTATGCTCTGGAGCATACTTCGCCATGAGATGATGATCCCTTGCAAAATCTCGATAGGTGATATCATTAATTAGGTAAATATCATTTTCCTCTGCAATTTCCTTGAACTCTTTTAATTCTTCCTTAGTGTATGATGATCCCAATGGATTTAGAGGATCTATCAGAGATACGAGCTTCGTATTTTCATCCATATTCTGCCTTACCAATTCAGGAGTTAGCTTGTAACCACATTCCTTATTATATATAGAAACGGATTTAACATTACCGAATCTACTGGCGAAGTTATCAATAATGAGATAACCAGGGTCACATGTTATAGTGTTATTATTCGGCTCTAAAATATCATTGGTACACAGATATAATGATTCAGTACCGCCGGCTGTTATTAATGTGTCAAATCCATGGACAAGTCCTAAATCCTCCCTTATTAGCTCTTTTAATTCTGGAAATCCTTCAGGTGGAGGATATTTAGAATAATCTCCTTTTTTAATACATCCCATCATAGCTTCCACTACACCATTTTCATTATGAAGATGGTTGGTATTTTGACCCATCCAAATCATTTCTTCATCATTATAAACATAATTAAAGAATTCATTTGGAGTTTCAAAGCCTTTTGGTACTTTTTTTGCAGTTCTAGCATACTTCTTTGGTGAAATCATACAATCACATTCACTAAATGTTATAATTTAAGAAAAAATTTGTGCACAAAAAAAAATAATTTTTTTTTTAGCTTCTAGTATATTATATTAAATTTTATTTCTTTTGAGATATTTAAATGTTCATTCTAGTCCATTATTAACTATTCTAAACCTAGTTTTAAGACCTTCAGGCCGGCTTCTATGCCTCTTTAAACTGGCAAATCTCTCGCCATTAACATTTCCCCTAGCCAGCTCAACCATGATTTTGCTCCAGTATGTGAGTATAGTACCTCCAACTGGTGCTACAATACCATCAGAATCATCATCAAATACTGAATAAATCTGATTAGTGATTACTACAGCTATATAATGTTTTCTGGCTATCCTGGATAAAAGACCCATTTGTTTACCCAACTCTTTATTAATTTGGGATAAATCACCTTCTTTGAGTCTGTAAAGAGCTACCGCAGAATCAAGGATCACTAATTCAACTTTTTCTCTTCTAGATTCCATCAGATTCTCCACTTTTTTTAAAGCTTGATCCTGTTCTTGGAAGGTTTTAGGTTCTAATATCATTATTTTACTAGCTAATATGTCAAAATCACTTCCGGATATCTGCTTAAATCTTTCTAATGATAATCCACCTTCAGTATCAATAAATATAGCTTCTCCACCTTGTCTCACACATTGTGCCAATAGGTTTAAAGCTATATTAGTCTTACCAGAGCCCGGAGGACCGTAAAACTGAGTTAAACACCCTTTCTCAACTCCTCCACCCATTATATTATCTATAGAACAATTTATGGCTATTTTACTATTATCATTCATTTTTGATAAAATTTTCAAGATCAATCAAATCCTAAGTAACCAATAATTATCTGGAAAAATCTTTATACATCAAATAAACTTCTACTTTTCATATTATAAATATTCTGCATTAAAAAAATTGAATTAAACTTAAGTTTAATGTTCCTTAATTACTTTAACTCTAAATATCCCAATTTATTATATTTTCTGTCAGGTAAAAACTCTCATTTAGGCTGTAAATCTATTTAAAAATTATTTTAAGCAAATTATTTAAAAGTTAATGATCAAATATTAAATCTATAATATGATTACACTAAAAGAATAATTTTATAGCCTAAAGGGGGACAAACTAATAAAATCGGCTCCAAACCAGAATGCTGAACTTAGTGATGTTAAAGGTTCATCTATGATTCATCATCATGATATTATTATAATCGGAGGAGGGTTAACCGGACTTCGAGCAGCCATGCAGATTTCGGATGCTGACTTAGACGGGGCAGTGATTACAAAGGTTCATCCTTTACGATCCCATTCAGTGGCAGCGCAGGGTGGTATGAATGCCTCTCTTGGCAATGTCCCTGGTGAGGATGGAACCACTGATAGTTGGCAAACGCATTCTTATGATACTGTCAAAGGATCCGATTATCTCGCCGATCAAAACGCAGTTGCAATAATGTGCCGTGAAGCTCCCACTACTGTGCTTGAATTGGAACATATGGGAATGGTCTGGTCAAGAATGGATAATGGTAAAATAGCGCAGCGTCCATTCGGTGGAGCAGGATTTCCAAGGACCTGCTACGCAGCGGATCGTACCGGGCATAATATACTCAACAATCTCTACGAACATGTAATGGATCGTAATATACCCATATACGAGGAATTTTTTGTAACATCTCTTGTACATGATAATGGACGATGCGTTGGATGCACTGCCATTGAAGTCATGACCGGACAAGTCCACGGTTTTGTGGCAAAGGTCATACTCATGGCAACTGGAGGTTTTGGCAGAATCTTCAGTAAATCGACAAATGCACTCATCAATAATGGTGATGGGCAGGCACTCGCACTCCGTGCCGGTATTCCTCTTAAGGATATGGAATTTATCCAATTTCATCCAACCACCCTATATGGTACAAATATCTTGATGAGCGAAGGAGCTCGAGGTGAAGGTGGTATCCTGGTTAATAGGAATGGGGAGCGTTTCATGAAACGTTATGCACCCAAATCGATGGATCTAGCACCGCGTGATGTCGTGGCACGGGCTATAGAAAAGGAGATTTCCGAAGGAAGAGGTTACGAAGGAGGATATATTCACCTTGATCTCCGTCATTTAGGCGCTGATAAAATCATGGAACGATTGCCGGGAATTAGGCAAATAGCAATGGATTTTGCCGGTGTGGACCCTATAATAGACCCAATACCCATACAACCTGGTCAACACTACTCTATGGGTGGAATAAATGTGGATATCAACGGGGCAACATCACTTACCGGATTTTATGCTGCTGGTGAATGCTCCTGTATAAGTGTACACGGTGCAAACCGCCTCGGTGGAAATTCACTCCTAGAAACAGTAGTATTCGGGCGTCTTATAGCAGATAAGATTATTGAAGATATTCCAAATATTCCCAAGCCAGAGGCTGAACAAATAGAAAAAGCTATTCAGGAGATTGATATAAGAATAGAGCACATTCTTAAGCGGACTGATGGTGAACATCTTTTCAGTATCATGGATAAGATGAAACAGACAATGTTCAATAAATTCGGCATTTTTCGTGATGTTCAAAGGATGCAAGAGGGGTTTTCAGAAATTAAAAAATTACAGGATCAAGNNGATCTAAGGTTTGCATAAATAATAAAGATAGAAAAGTAAATCAAGCTCTTATCAGGTTCTTTGAACTTGAAAACATGCTCATGCTTGCTGAAGTGGTTGCCTACGGTGCCCTTAATCGGGAGGAGAGCCGAGGCTCCCATACTAGAACAGATTACCCTAATCGAGATGATAAACGTTTTTTGAATCATACAACAGTAGTAATCAAGGATGGACAGTTACAGGTTTCCTATACACCCGTTACTTTAGGAATATTTGAATTAAAGGAGCGCATGTACTAAATGAAATTAAAAGTATACAGATACCATGAGGGGATGGAGTCACCCCGCTACGATACATTTGAATTCGAACCATATTCAGGGATGACTGTGCTTAATGCTTTATTCCAGTTTCAGGAACAATTTGATGATTCCCTTGCATTTCGTTACTCCTGCAGAGGCGCGGTCTGCGGTACCTGCGCCATGCTCATCAACAAAATCCCAAGGCTTGCGTGTAGAACACAAATAAAACCTCTAATTAATGGAGAACTCAAGATATTTCTTTCAAACTATCCTGCAATCAAAGAAACCGTGTCATGGAATCCTGAAGATGAAGTTTTGGTAGAACCNNAAACCATCAGATCCAACCCCTGAAAAGGAGAGGCTCATGGAGCCAGCAGCTGTGAAGGAACTCGAACTGTATACGAATTGCATTCTCTGTGCAGCCTGCTTCGGAGCCTGTCCGATTAACGGGGAAAATCCCAAATATCTAGGACCTGCCGCATTAGCTAAACTCTACCGTTTCCACATAGACCCGCGGGAGACAAAAAGAAAATCTAGGCTAAAACAAGCAAACATCTCGAATGGATGGTGGGCATGTGAATTCCATGGGAATTGCCGTTTAGTATGTCCCAAAAATGTTTCTCCTAACACTGCAATCGCGAAAGCNNACGCATACGTAATTGTAAAAAAGGCCGCTGCTATAGTCAATATAGAGCTCGGAGCTATAGATAAAAAAACGCGGATCAGCAATTGTGAAAGCTGCTGATGAAATTCTTAATGGAAGTCTGTCTGAACAGTTTCCAGTTGATCTCTTCTAAGCATGGCAATCTCCTAAAAATGGTTACAGTAAAGAATTGAGTGAGAAGTAGTCATGGGACCCTTTCTTGTGTGTAACATAAATTTATGGAATAAAAATTAAGCGATAATAGGTGAAAAAACATGAAAAATAAGGATTTAAATTATTATTATAATATAGCTCGGAATATGCTAGAAGATTTTAGTAATGTTTGTGATGGTAAACCTGACTATATATGTACGCCAGAGAAGTTCGGAGCCACCATGGGCCTTGGTGGTGCCGGGCAGGGAAAAACGTTTGAGACAAATTATAATACGCTCCACAAGTACCGTTTGAGGATGCAGATGATTAAAGCCCATCATGAGCCGGAAATGTCGATTTCAATCTTTGGAAAAGAGTTAACCATTCCAGTGATGGGTGCTAGTGTCTCCGGGGTTAAATTAAGTCTTAATGATGTAATTTCAGAGGAAGAATTTTATTGGGGGCTTCTTAAAGGAGCTCGAGATTCCGGGTGCATAGCAATGGTGGGAAATACTCCAGCTTGTCCTGATGATTTAGGCGTTACTGTTATTGAGAAGAATGATGGCTGGGGTATTCCAATTTTTAAGCCTCATTCACAGGAGTGGCTCGTTCAGCTTTTCCAGTTAGCTGAAGAATTAAATGTACTTGCAGTTGGAGTTGATCTCGATGGGGTGGGATCTCAATTTTGGAATGAAAAACAGCTTTACAGGAAAAGTGAGAAGGATATTCAGGAATTGGTGGATTCCACTGGAAAACCAGTGATCTTCAAGGGTATTATGAATGTTGAGGATGCTGTTAAAGTCGTGGATTCCGGAGCTGATGCTTGTTATGTTTCAAATCATGGGGGTAGACCTATGGATTGTGGTCAAGGGGTGGCGGAGGTGCTTCCCGATATCGCAATGGAGGTTTCTGGGAAGATTCCTATTCTAGCGGATGGTGCTGTGAGAACGGGTTTTGATGTTTTAATGGTTCTTGCTCTTGGTGCGGATGTGGCTTTGATTGGCAGGCCTTTGGCTTTAATGTCTGTAGCAGGTGGTTATAATGCGGTTAAATTGTACTTTGAGTATGTTAAGCATGATCTCCGATTGGCTATGATTATGACGGGATGTGATAATCTTAAAGAGGCAACAATGGATATATTATCTAAGGGGTTACTGGGATAATTATAAATGATTTTTTTCGTTAAGAGATTTTTTTGAATTTATTTTTTTGTATAATTTTTTTTTGGATAAAGATTTTTTGAGTTTATTACTATTTTTCATAGATTTATTAAAAGATTTTTTTAAGTAATAATAAATATAGATTTTATAATAAATTTTTGTATGCTTCATTCCTTCTGTATGTTAAGAAAATAATTATTGGAATCACAAAATATAACCGCATGCAAGTACATACTTACTAGTAAGTTGAATTTTACTGGTGGAAAAAAATGATGGAAAAGTTGAAAATAGAAGATTTGGGTGCAGAGATGAATGATGTTGAGAGGAGGATCCTCAATGCAGCCATGAAAGTTTTTTCAATAAATGGCTATAAAGGCGCCACAACAATGAAAATTGCCAGTGAAGCTAATGTTAATGAAATAACCATTTTTCGTAAATTCAATTCAAAAGAAAATCTTCTGAAGGTTGTTATAGAAAAGAATAACATGGAATCACTGGAAAAACTTGACTCCATTCTATGCCGAGAAAAAAATGTTGACATTGAAATATGTGTTAAAACTCTTGGAATAAACTTGAAACAATTCTTTGATGAAAGAATGGATTTCATGATAATGTTAATGATAGAAGGAAGGAAAAGACCTGAATTAAACCACTTATACCGTTCATTTAGGGAGAAAATGCTGGAACATCTAAGGGATTACTTCCAAGAACAGATTAAACAATGCAACATACGTCCCATTAATCCTGAACTAATAGCTATGGCTGTATTCAGCTTCATATTCCAAAGCAGTATAAATGAAAAAATTTTCGAAGAAAAAATATTAATAGATAATAAAAAATCATTTGAAGGGTATACAGACATTCTAATGAGGGGAGTATTAAATATTAATTGTAAAAATTGATTTAATCAATTATTTATTCGTTAATTTAATTTAAAGTAATTNNAATGTTTGCTAGAACTCAAAAAATCGAAGTAGATGAAAAAAACGGTGCAGATTTGGGTGATATGATAGGCACCTTTAAAGGAATTGCAGACAATCCCCTATCCAAGTTTTTTCTAAATCGAACTTTAGATTACTGTGAAAAAGATGAAGGCAACCGATTAGAAGTATGTTTAGATCTTTATTTAGGTAATAGAGAAGATGTTTGCAATAGTTGTAAAGTTCTTTCCAAATTTGTATCTTACCTAATCAGAAAAGGTTCTTCTAGTTTTGGTGTATCAGAAGATGAACTCAGAGGTACCATGGAAGATAAATACTGGGTTAAAGGTTTAAGTAGTGTAATTAAAGGCATTGCTAATTTCGGTGTACAGACACCTTTCGTCCCAGGAGCGCCTTTCCAGGTAGTATGGAACCTGAGTAGAGCCTGCAACATGAAATGTTCTCACTGCTATGAGGATGCTGGGAAAAGGGATGAAAACGAATTAAATAGACAAGAAGTAATGGATGGACTGGAAATCATGGCAAAGGCGGGTGTAACGTCCATAGCCTTCTCCGGAGGAGAACCTACAATACATCCGCATATACTGGATTTCATTAAATATACAGATGAACTGGGCATGTTCCCAGCTATAGCCACAAATGGATATGTACTTTCCAAGGAAAATGTATGTGCAGAGTATATTGAAAATGGATTGAAGTTCGTTCAAATCAGTGTTGATGGTATGGAACCAGAAACTCATGATTCATTCAGGGGAATTGATGGTGCCTGGGTTAAGGCTATTCAGGCTGTTAAAAACTGTGTCAATTCAGATCTCTTTGTGGAGGTTGCTACCACAGTAACAGAACATAATTTCAAGGAAATCCCAGACATGATAAATTTAATTAGGGATCTTGGTGTGGATTGGTTCATGATCTACAATTTCATACCTACGGGTAATGGTGAAAATATAGTTGATATGGATATTTCTCCAACAAAAAGATTGGAATTGTTAAAAACAGCTTTCTCTGAGAATAGCAAGGGTGAAATGCAGATACTCTCCACTGCACCTCAGTATGCTATGGTGGCTGATTCATTGGTTTCTAATGAGAATAAGGTGATTCCAACTCATTTTTCAAACCCGGAGTATAACACTCCATCAGTTAGACAATTGGCAGAATTCATAGGAGGTTGTGGAGCCGGAAGATTTTATATGAGCATAGAACCTAATGGCGACATGTATCCATGCGTTTTCTTCCCCCATAAGGATGAAGTAATGTTGGGTAATTTGCTTGTAGATGATTTTGATGATGTTTGGATGAATAGCAGTCTTTTAAAGAATCTTAGAAATAAAGATATTCTTGAAGGACATTGTGGTGAATGTGAATCCAGAAACATTTGCGGCGGATGCAGAGCACGCGCATACAATTATTTCAATGATGTACTGGCTCCGGACCCTGGCTGCATAAACAATACTTATGAATGGAATAAAATTAGATCTAAGCTCTTGAAAGAGTCCACGGAACTTTCCAATGGTGATATTTTCGTGGATTTAACCGGTAAATGAATATGAAATTAATTCAGATTTTTTTATATAAAAAATATAAAGTGAGTTGATAAAAAATGGACGTATTACTTATAAATCCTTATGATGAGAATGCCGTGAAGAATAGTTTAGGGTTTATTACACCCCCGTTAAATCTTTTATATCTGGCTGGAGCATTAGAATCTTCAATGTCAGTTAAAATTATAGATGATGATTTAATGAAGATGGGTTATGAAAAAGTCTCTGAATTAGCTTCAAAACTTGATCCTTCAGTTGTTGGCTTTACTGCCACTACATCCAATATTAAAACTGCTTTAAAATATGTTGAATCTATAAAAAAAGTTTTACCAAATTCTTTAAATGTTATAGGAGGTCCTCATGCCACTTTCATGCCTATTGAAACATTAAAAGAATCACCATCTCTGGATGTAGTGGTAATTGGTGAAGGCGAAGAAACAATAACTGACGTCACTAATAAATATTGTGAAACGAATCATAGAAACCTGGATGAAGTAAATGGGGTAGCTTATCGGGATATTAAAACGGGAAATATAAAATTAACTCAACCAAGGCCATTAATAAAGGATCTTAATTCAATTCCATTCCCAGCTAGACATCTAGTTCCATTTGAATCATATGGTACTACGAAGGATAAGACAAGTGACATGATAACCAGTAGAGGATGTGTTTATTCTTGCGGGTACTGTTCATCATCCCTTATAATGGGTAAGAAATTCCGTGCTAGGAGCCCGGAAAATGTAGTAGATGAGATTGAGGAATTACAGGAGAATTATCAAATTAACGACATAGCTTTTATGGATGATACGTTCATGCTTAATAAAAGAAGGGCAAATGCAATAGCTGATGAAATAAAAGGCAGAGGATTGGATATAGGATTCGTTGCATCTTCAAGAGTGGATATGATTGATAGAAATCTATTAGAGAAACTTAAAAGCGCAGGATTAAGCACATTATATTATGGGGTGGAATCGGGTTCACAGCGTGTTCTTAATCTTATGAAAAAAGGTATTACATTAACACAAGCTGAAACTGCGGTTAAAGCAGCTAAAGATATTGGTGTAGAAGTTTTAACCTCTTTTATATTAGGATTTCCTGGTGAAACTCGCGATGAGATAGATGAAACTATAAATTTTTCTATAAAACTTGATGCAGATTATAGTCAATTCTCCATTTTAACTCCATTTCCAGGTACGCCCATATATAATGAATTAAAAGAGAAGAAGTTGCTTGACACGGAGAACTGGGATAGATATACCGTTCTAAAATCTGTGATCAAATATGATGAATTGGGTTTAAGTAAAAAGATGGTAGAGCAAAAATTGACTAAAGCTTATTTAAAATTCTATGCCAGACCCAAGTACCTTCTTAAACACCGTCACATGCTTAAAGTAATATTAGGAATAATTTACCGGAGTTTTGTGTTACCTAAAATTAATGGTGGAGACAGTAAAGGATGGTACCAAAAATTAGAGAATGAATCATCAGCGAAATAGTTTAAACATTTTTTTTATTTATATTCTTTAAGTCTATAAGAGGTTTCTCTGAGTATTTTAGGAGGATTCAAAGTCAGGTCGATGACTGTAGATGGAGATTTATTTTCAGATTTTCCAGCATCTAAAATTAAATCCACTGAATCATTTAATTGTTCTACAACTTCATTTACAGATTCAGGTGGTTTTTTGCCAGATAAATTAGCACTGGTGGTGGTTATGGGGAATAATTCTGTAAGCTTCATGCAAATCTTATTATTTGGGATTCTAACACCAATTTTATCTTCACCTGCTGTTAAAAGAGTTGATACACATTTTTTCTTTTTTAGAATGATTGTAAATGGGCCTGGAAGAATTTCATTTATGAAATCCCTTTGAGTTTCATCCAAATAAGCTATTTTACTTATATCATTAATTTGAGAAACACAAACGGATAATGGTTTATTTAGAGATCGTTTTTTAATAAGGAACACTTTTTCGACTGCATATAGATCGTATATATTCACTCCTAATCCATAGATGGTGTCGGTTGGATAAACAACTGTACCGCCATTTCTCAAAAGATCTAAAGCATATTCAATCTTCGCCAGTTGTGGCTTATCTGAATCTATTTTAATTATTTTCATTCAATCATAAATATTCACATTAACCAAACATATATCCTTCCAAAGTTTTTAATTAAAGTTATGCTGGATAAACTGCGACCTCAAGTTAAAATATTGTTAGATCCCTTAGCAGAAAAATTAAACATTAACCCTAACATTATAACCATCATTGGCCTTATATTAAGTGTAATATCGGCTTATATGTTTGCAACTGGAAGTTTACTTTTGGGGGGGATTTTTATAGGATTAAGCGGTTTTGTAGACATTATAGATGGGGCAGTAGCTAGAAAACATTCCTCAACCACACCCTTTGGAGGTATTTTGGATTCAACCAGTGACCGATTTGCAGATGCATTTATTTTAATAGGTATAATATATGGTGGGTTTGTAAACTGGATAATTGGAATATTAGCTCTGCATGCTTCATTAACTGTAAGTTATGTGAGAGCCAGAGCAGAATCAGAAGGTATTAAATGTAATGTTGGAATTGCAGAAAGACCTGAACGCCTGGTTATTCTCATGGCCGGTGCATTTTTAGGTTACATATTTAATCCAATTATTATGGGTTTAGCCGTGGCATTAGTGATGATTCTGGGTTACTTAACAGTACTTCAGAGATTAATTCACTCACAAAATGAGTTAAAGGATGAATAAAAATAAAAATTTTTTTAAAGAGGATTTACGGTAAATAGTTACAAGAATTTAGAAGTTTTCATAAATTTTTTGGCCGGTTGTTTTTCAAGAAATAATTTTAAGTAAACCAATTTAATCTGAAAAAAAGGTTGATAAAAATGGAAGAGGTTAAACGGATTAAGAAGGATGTGAATCTCTTTGCAAAAAATATAAAAGAATTAGAGTCAATAAAAATTAGTGATTCAGAAGAGAAAATAGTTGAGATGGCTAGAAGTTACTCTAATGACACTATTTATTATATGGAAAAAAATGATAATTTAACGGCATTTGGATGCATAACCTATGCACATGGCCTTCTTGATGCAATCCGATTGCTTCATAAACTTATATAGATACATTCTCTAGAAAAGTTACATTTTTCAATAAAAACAAACAGTTTTTTTCAAAGAATTGAAGGGTTTATAATGGTAAAATTATTTGGAAGGGAATCCCAAGTAGAAAAATTCGGGAAACAACATGTAGAATTAGTTTATGATTGTGTTAAAAAACTTAAGGAAATTATGGCGTGTTTCTACCAGCATGAATTTGACCAGGTAGATGAAAAAGTAGAAGAATTATCAAAAATGGAACATAAAGCAGATGTAATCCGCAGACAAATGGAAATACAATTCTATCATGGAGCATTCCTACCCTTTGATCGGGAAGATAGGATAGTTCTAGCTGAATTAGTGGATAATGTGGCTGATATGGCTCAGGAAACAGGTTATAGAATTTCCCTTAGTAGAATTCATTTTCCTTCAAAAGGACAAAAAGATTTTGAAAACTATATAGATGTAATTATTAAATCTGTTTCAGTATTAAAGGAATGTATTGAAAATTTAGATATAGATTTGGGTGACGCCATGGCCAAGGCGCATGAAGTGGAGGAGTTAGAAGACAAGGCTGATGTAATTGAAAGAAAAATACTGAAAACACTCTATCAACTATATCGGGATGAAAAAATTGGTATTTTAACATTAATGGAACTTAATAATATTGTTTTAAGATTAGGTAATGTAGTGGATCGTGCTGAAGATGCTTCTGATAGGGCTCTTATTATAGCTGCTAAAAGACGTGGATGAAAAAATATATATTATGAAATTTCAAAATTCAGTTAAATTGCAGAATGCAAGCAATGATTTAAGATTCCTTCTAAACAGGGGTTACAGGAAGTTAATGGCGATTAATTTTGTTGGAAACCATTATTTACTGGATAAAAACGAACGGAATTTTTTACATAGAACTGTTTTCTCCCAAAAGAAGTCTCTAATCAGAAAAGGTAAAGTGGTTCCTTTATGTAAAATAAAAGAGAATACTCTACTTATTGACGGTTATAACATTCTAATAACCATAGAAAGTATATGTTTGGATGAGGACTCCATTATAATTAGTGATGATGGTGTCATGAGGGATGTGAATGNNGGAAAACCTTGGAATATCAGGAAAAGCTGAAACTGCAGTAAATGTGGATTTTCAATTAATTAAACTATCACATCAAACGGGGGGTGTTGTCGCAACAAGTGACGGTATTATAATGGATAAAGTAGATCGTATCTTAGATATACCATGTTACATTTATAAAATAAAAAAAAAGAATTTATCATTATCCAAGTTTATAATTAATTGAAAATTTTTTTTTGAATCTCTTAGCACTAAATAATTTACACTGAAGCTTAAAAAGTGAAAGATATATAGATAAANNTCAGATGCAAGTGCACGTGATCGGTCATAAGCAGGGTCATCAAACATGTCTGAAGGACCTATTAATTTACTGTCAGATATTTGGAAGCCCATAGCCATTACTCGTGGTGGACCATCAAATCGTACAGGATAAGCATTTCTTTGAGCTACAGGCATTAATGGACCGTTATG
>PMNN01000060.1 GCA_003161815.1 Methanobacterium sp.
CGACTATAGCAGATATAAAGACGGGTAATGCGTCGGTCGGGGATACCCCAATGATAACTAATCCGATTGCAGCCAGAGCCAGGGGAATGGGTACAATCGCAGCAGGTACGGCTACAATCATGCAGCCTAAAGCCAATCCTAATGGTATTTGGGGGAAGATTAGATGGATGGCAGATCCAAGACTTGAACCGACAAATAGTAGTGGAAATATGGGGCCACCGATGAAACCGAAGTTTAATGCACCGCTCAAGGCTACTAACTTAGCTAAAGCGAATACAATAAGGAGTAAGACTCCAATTTCTGCAGCCTGACTGGTAACGATTGACATTTCAGTGGTACCCAGACCAATTGTTGATGGTAAGATTACAGCCAGCAAGCCTAAAAGCAACCCTCCTAAAGTACTGAGCATAATCGGCTTACTGTGGAGTGGCGCTACTAAACGACTCATGATCTTGGTTAAGATTACAAAGAGTATAGCTACGGGGACGGCGACTATACCTAATACGACACTCGTTCCTAAGTCCCAAATCCTTAAATCATATGCTGGCGGTGACAAAAGGCCCAGTAATGGTGATAATGCATTTCCGTTAAGTACGTAAAAGAGGCTAAACCCAATTGTCGCAGCAATTCCGGCGATTAAAATAGTTCCATAGTAGGCTACAGATTGAGCATGCTCGGATTCCAATAGCATCAGTATTGCTACTAATGGGGATGAGAAAAGGCCTGCGTAGGCGCCTGATATACCGCTTATTGTGTTAATACGGGTTTTTGCATCGTTCATTTTACGTCGCTTGGAAATCCAGCTTCCTAAGCCGGCTGCTAACATACCAGTGGGTACTTCAGGACCCAGACTGAAACCACTGATTAATGATATTAATGATACTAGGAGTGATGATGGTACAGGCTTGGGATCCATATAACCCTCATCTACTGCTTCAAAAACATTCATCATTTTAGCAGGGGTGTACTTATGGATTAATCCCACTATTATCCCAGCTACTGTCATGAGACCAACTATCCACCAAGGCCCAGAGAAAGGTATCCATTTCATAGTAAGACCGGGTAAAAATATACTTTGACCCAGATTCATTATTAAGATGAAGATGAATGCTCCTATTGCACTGAACAATCCTAAAATCAGTCCCCAACCCATTCGCTCCCAATAATCTCTTGATCTCAGATTAAAATCCTCAGACATTATACGACACCATCCCAGTTATGTGAAAATTTCTCACATACTAATTATAGCACATGCAAACCCTACATAAGGATTATTTACGTTTAAACTTAAAGATAAATTTTTCCTCAAACAGATAAATCTAACTAAGGGATCACCCATAAAAAAAAATTTTAGATAATGTGGAATATATTTTTTAATGAGGGAAATGAATGTAAAATTTCATTATTATATTTAATATTTTGAAATATTGATCATAATTTTTTGGGTATGGATAAATGTGATAGAAATGATTTAGATGAGGATAATAGAAAAGAAGCAATTTAAGATTATTCTCGCAAAAAAGAGGAGAAACATAGTTAATTGATTAATATTAATTATTTTAATCATTTTCTTTGCATATGNNCCTTGGCTAGTGTTATATTAATCATAATGAAACTTATTCCCAAAATTTATTCATTTAGGTGTAATAAGAATTAATTAGAGACCGTTTATTTGAGATGATATTATTATGGATAATGACGCTAAGACGGAAATAATTTGCGAAGCAATTGAAATTGCAAAATCAGTTACACCCGAGAAGTTAGGGGATGATTCTAGGATTATTAAACCATCAGAGGATACATTTCTTTATATTAATGATTTTCATGAATCATATGGTATTTTAAGGGGTAAGATTTTAATAGGATTGAAAAAGAATCATGCATTTCCCCATGACGCTTTTTCAGACGAATATATGAATGAATTTATAGACGAATTAATAATTAAAATTTTAAATTCAGGAATCAACGAGGTTGAATTAAATCCACTACTAGTTGATATTTTTGAAAAACCTTTCCAGGAAATTATATGCTGTCTATTTTTAGAAGGAATAGAATTGGATGGTACTCATCCCACCTTGGAAATAGGTAATATTGTTTTAAAACAGATGACAAGTGAAACTGCTGAAAATTTAGAGGGTCCTGAAAAAATAATGCTTTTCTCACCTAAACATTACATAGGTAAAATATATTCAGAATTTAAAACATTCTCAGAACCACAATGGGCAATTGAAAAAGCTGAAATAGAAACTTCAAAAATTTTAGACTTAATAACCTATTTTATTCCTTTTATTTACCCTGAAGCTCATAAAATATCAGTCGGATTTCAAGGACAAGTACTTAATACTACTCCGGGAAGTATCATATGTTACAATCCGGAATATGAAGTTCGTTATTGGGCTGATCATTTAAAAGGACCCCAAAGTAATTTTATAATCAGTAATAAGAACTTGAAAATAATGGAAGATAATGGATTCTTTAAAATTGCTGAAATATTAAAAAAACCTGAAAAAGAAATAACCCATTTTGAACACACTATTCTTCTCAGCATCCATTGGTTTAGGATTTCTCAAATTCAAAATGACATAAAAAATGAATTTCTCAGCCTAATTATAAGTATGGAAATTTTTTTAACACCTCATACACTGGAAATCCCCATTACTAAATTCATCTCAGAATCAGTGGGAATGATCCTCAGAACTCCGGAAAATCGAGTTTCCATTATGAAGAAAATCAAGAAGTTTTACTTNNTATTAATTCAATGTATGATCTACTTTGGACAATTCTTCGAGAAAAAAAGCGACTTATTGGATTCAATTGAATGTCATAAAACTTCAGGGGAGAAATATGATCCTTCCTTGCATTATAAAAAAAATTTAGAAATAAGAAATAAAATTAAGAAATAAAATTGATTATACTCATTTTTTTATGCTTTAGTTAACTATGCCAAAAATAAAGCCTATAAACAAGAGAATAACGTTTAACAGCGTAATTTCAATGAAATTGTTTTCAAAGAGCATTTGAAAAGTATATATTTACTTCTTTTCGAGTATAAGCAAACTCTATCAGATAGATCCAGCTTACAGGGTCAAATCCAATGATATAAAAGGNNCAGGGATTACTATTAATTAAGAATTGAAAATCAATTATACAAAAAAAGTATTACTTTTATAAAGTGTGTGCTTAGGGAAAATAAATAGCCAAATTTTTTTGACTAAATTAATATCTATAATAATTTTTATTCTGGTCTAAAACGAGATTTATAATCAAATTCGATTAATTTTTTTATATTATTTATTTAAACCCTGTTTTGAAAAAAATGTATTTATTGAGTTTTTAGTATTACTATCAAAATTAAATGAATTAATCTCATTTAAATTTTTTCTTTTTGTTTAGAAAAAATAACTTAAATAATATAAAGTTTATAATAAATTTTGCATGTAATAGAGTGTAAAAAGGGTTGATAATGTGAAAAAGAATAATATGCATAAAGAAATTGCTTTACTCGCTTTGACTTTTGTTTTTGCTGTAATACTCTCCGGGGCAGTTGCAGCAGCAAACACTTCTACTAATACCTCAAACATCACTAATTTTAATTCCTATTCAAATACAGGAAGTAATACAACATCAGATCCTGCTGCAGTAAAACTAGAAAACAACGCCAGCACTGATCGAGCGTGGGTGGGTACAGAATTCGAATACGATCTGTTTTTGACCAACAATGGTCCGGATGCTGCTACTGGTGTAACAGTATCTGATCGAATACCTACTGGTTTTACCTTTGACAGATACCAGGCATCTCAAGGTACTTATGATGCTACTACTGGTGTGTGGAATGTGGGAACTATCCTGAAAGGTTCAGGTGCCAATGCAACATTGTTTTTTACTCCTACAGCTTCTGTAGCCGGTACAAATGTGACTAGCAATGCCTATGAACTTCAAAACGAACCAAATCCTAATGCTCCAATAAGTGCTAGTAACACTATATATGTAGCCAAAGTCAACTTGAATTTAATTAAATCAGCGAGTAATCTCACACCTAACGTAGGTCAACAATTCTATTATGGATTGATAATCAATAACATGGGTCCAGATTATGCTGAAGGTGTTGGTGTGTTTGATTTAATACCTGCTGATGGTTTAACCCTTAACAGTTACACGTCTAGTCAGGGTACTTATTACCCTAATCTTGGTGAATGGGTTGTGGGAGTTTTAAATAAAGGTGCATTTGCTTCTTTACAACTCTTTGTTACCCCTACAGCTTCTTTAGCTGGTAAAAATGTGACTAACACTGCCTTTGGAGGTGCGGATGAAAACAATGCACCTGTCACTGCTACTGTGAACATACATGTAATAGCAGCTGATGTGCAGCTAGCTAAAGCAACCAGTAATAGTAAGCCTTACGTGGGAGAAAATTTCTATTACACTATAAACGCTAAAAATAACGGTCCAGATAAAGCCACCGGTGTGCGGATAACCGATGTTATACCTGCTGGTTTAAAATTTACCTATTACACGTCTTACACCTCTAGTCAGGGTACTTACAATACTACTACTGGCGTGTGGAATGTGGGAACCATCCTGAAAGGTGCCAATGCCTGGCTAAAAATCTATATTGCACCTACAACAGCTTCCGCAGANNGTAATAAAAGTCCCTAATGCCATAACCATCAGCCAGCTGGAAGCTGCATCCTTGTACGTCAAAAACTACTACGAATCTCACAATATTTTACCAGTGAATGTAAAAATTGCCGGTCAGCTAATCAATATGCCTCAGTTCCTACAACTACTGGTTACTGGAACTTTAAACATCAAAAATGGTAATTTAAACCCATTAAACGCGGTTACGGTTAATCCAGCACCTAGTCCATCTGGAATTTTTGGTGCAGGTAATCTGTTTAAATCAGAGTACTTAAACGTTGCACGAAATATTAAAAACTTCATCAACAACAATGGACGAGCACCCAACTTCGCAACCACCAGTCTAGGTAACATACNNGTGTACATGTACAGTAAAATCATAAACTTCTACGGACTAAACAACAGATTACCTAACTACGTCAGCATAGCACCATAAACTTGTAAAACAAATAAAAAACTTTTTTTCCTTTTTTTATATTTTTTCTATGTGATTCCAGAGCTGGTTCCCATTCATACGTTTCATAATTTCTTTTTATTAATAAAATTTAGATTCTGGTAAAAAAAATAGTTATATTGAATCTATATTAATTTCCATGGTATTTCCTGGCATTCGAAACCTGAGGCTCCTGGATGGCCTCCGCCACCATACTTTAATGCTATTTTAGATACGTCTAAGGTTTCTGAGCGTAAACTAACTTTATATTCTATACCATCATAGACGTACATTATTAATAAAGGTTTTTTTTCTAAACTATCGAATATTTCTGATCCCACGTGTCCAATATTTACCACCAGGGCTTCATATCCTTCAAAAACCGTGTGATATGCAAAGGATTTCACATATTCTTTGTTACGTTGTGTTTTATACTGTTCAACTATTGCACCGTCTTTTTTTACGTTACTAATGTTATTAAAAAGAATATCCCAATCAGGGCTTAGTGGGTGTAAATCATAAAGTTCAGCTCCACTGCAGAAAAGTTTTGTTTCTTCACCGAATTTCCATTGCCAGGTATCTCTGTCACCTATATATCGAATGGGCATAGGAACTTGCCCATAAGAAACTTTATTTAAATATAGGTAAGTTAAAACACATCCTGAATAATCAATTTTCCTTAATCCACGTATTTTATATGGATAATTCTCATATTTTTCAATGGCAGTAATATGGTGATCTATCCAAAAAACATTGGATGTAATCGTTAATAATTTATCCATTTCCTCTGTTTCGATGGAATAATCTACAATAAATACTTTCTCATCCTTTTTTATAACATCGAATGGAAATTCCATCCCATAATTAACTTCTATATAATCATCTTTATTATTTTCCAAATTATGGTGAAATTTATCTGCTATTACATGGGCAGCGCATTTTCCATCAGCATCATTATGATAAATTATTTTCATTTTAATTTCTATCACTTATTTTTCAAACTCATAATTATTTAATTTATAGTACAAAAATAAATCCGCCACAGTATTGATATTATAATTGCGTAAAGTTTTTTACAGCATTAAACATAGAGTTACATTCATGGTAACGCAAACTTTAACCTGTGAAAAATGTGAATTTGAGATAGTGATTGAATCAAAGAANNTTAATTCTATTAATAGGAAGTCAATTGAATTCAATTGTTTACTATGTGGACATCCCATGAAGAAAGCCCTGAAAAAACCTTCAAGAGTATTATCTGATTCTAATAGGGGTGATAGGGAGAGATGGGAGCCTGCTGAAATGATTAACGCAAATGAAGTTAATCAATAAAATATTTTTTTTTATATTATTATACTAAATTTTACTAAATAATTTTGATGTATTCGGAAATCTTTATTTTTTTGGGGAACGTTTATTAGATTTGACCATAAGTTTTATATATTTTAAATATATATGAATATAAAATTAAAATATTCATTAAAATATTATGGAGAATTTCTATGCCAAAAAAGTTTACATTAAAAGAAAAGGAATNNCAGGGAACTTTTCAGCAATTATGGCTTAAAAAAAACCAGTATAACTGAACTTACAAATGCTGCAGGGATTGCTCAAGGATCTTTTTATAATTTTTTTGATTCCAAAGAAGAGCTATATTTTGAGATTCTCGAGTTAGAGGAATCTAACAGCGAACAATTTTTGGAAGAAATATTAAAATCCAGCCCTTCTGCAAAAGAAGCTATCAGAAAAATTATCAAAGCTACATTCACATTATTCGAAACAAATCCATTAATTCGTCGAATTTATGATAGTACAGATTATGAACTAATGATACGCAAATTACCTCCCGAAAAACTTGAAAATCATCAAATAGGGGATACTTTCAGGGTTTTAAACACCATTATGAGTATGCAACAAAAAAATGAACTTATTAACACTCAACCAGAGGTTATAGCTGGTTTATTAAGAGCCATAGCTATTTCATACTTTCATCAGAATGAAATCGGCACTAAAATTTTCCCGGAAGTCATCGATCTACTGGCGG
>PMNN01000143.1 GCA_003161815.1 Methanobacterium sp.
GATATACTGATGTAATTCTAATCTTCCCCATACTCCTATATTTATTAATTAATAATAAAGATATCTTGGATAACTTTAAAAAATTTGGAGCTGGTTTTTTAGCGAGTTTACTTCTTATTATTCCATTTTTAGCATATTTTTATTTGAAATTAGGGACGTTAAATGCATTAACANNCCCATATTCTAAATTACATCTCTGTAAGTCCTATTACAGGGTATTATGGTCAATTATTAAGTCCTCACACCAGTTATCCATCGATTTTATCGTATATTACTGTAGGAGTACTGGTAATTGGTTTGGGTTTATATTTGTATCGAATATTATTGAAAGGTAAAATGAATGGGGTTTATGGTTCTAATCAGAGGTATACGTATTATTGTTTAGTAATGTTAATTCTTTTATTATCAGTTGGAGTTTACACTTTTTTTATGGATTCTTTTATTGTGACTGAAGTCATTATATTATTTGCATTATTTTTCGGTTATGAATTATTAAAGGATATTAATTTTGAATATTTAAATATTGATTTTTTAATTCTTTCATGGTTTGCGGCTTTCTTCATATTCCATAGTGTGATTTTACTCAAAGTGGATCGTTATTTTATCACCATGATTCCAGCTTTAACTTATTTCATTGTTCTCGCTGTAAGCGTTATTATTGAGAAGTATAAGGTTAAATTTAATCAGAAATCACTTAAAACTTGGGGTTTATATGTTATAGTGGGATTAATATTTATTTCATCCGCTACAGCTGTACATACTGGTCACTCATTTATACATGGCTATGAGTATACCGTACAATCAGCTAGTTATTGGTTAGAGGATTATGATCCTAACTATAAGAATGAAAACATCTATTCAAATTATGATCCCGCATTTACATGGGCACTTAAAAAAAATGTTAAATTCGCAGTACCTAGTCAATATGATAATTCAGCCATATTTACCGAGTATTTAATGAATAATAACGCGGATTACTACTTAGACGTTTACACTGAACCTAAAATAAATATTCCAGGTTATCATATCATAAAAAATGTGAGTACCATTGCTATCNNAATTCTTAATATTTTATTTAATGTTAATTAGTTCCAAAAAAAAAATTTTAATTTTCGAATCTTTGAACTGAACAATATCTTCTTTTATTTAAGCATCTCACAAAAAAGTTTATTATCCATGAATTAAAATCATAGTTAAACGTAAAAACTAATATTTACATGAAAAATAGGAGGATTTAATTTATATGTCTAATTTGAATTCTGATAATAATATACTGGGTAAATATTCACGGTATGTTATAGACCTTTATAACCGTAATAAGACTATCTTACTGATAGCAGTTATCATTTATTTTGCATCTTTATTTATCGGTCTTTCTATTGGTTATTTCTCCACTGCATTTACTGGAAATTTTTTAACATATCTTCTTAATAAGCTTCGAGGAATGATTATTGAAATAACAACATTTTCAATATTACTGCATAATCTTCAATCTTTACTTGTTTCATATTTTGGTGGATTAATTATCGTAATTCCAATCGGTGCTTTAGCTTTTAATGGGTTTATTTACGGGGCTTTTGTTGGATTTTTTTTACATGGTGGAGTTTTGCAACATTATTTTGTTAGTAATCCCGTAGATTTTATTATTTACACTTTACCTCATGGTATTTTTGAAATTCCCGGCTTTATCATAGCAAGTGCTGGTGGTTTCAGACTAGCAACCTTAGTTATAGGGATATTAACCAGTTTAGGAAACGAAACACCAATAAGTGAGAATTATTGGAAAATTAACGATTCACTTGCATTGGTTGCAATAGCTATAGTTTTAATCTGTATTGCAGCGGTTATTGAAGCTAATTATTCCATACATTTGGGAAATTATTTTACTGGCTTAAATCTCCCATAAAATACTGATGAGTGGAGTAATCTGGAAATACAATAGGAGATATTTCGACATTTTCTCTTTTTTCAGGATACTTGATACAAAGAAAAATAATTTTTTTATGAACTAGGAGTATTTTATTCATTTTGGGGATGATTTCAGATAATAATTTACAGATTAAGTTTATTATCTATTTAAAGATCTTTATAACCGTAATAAGATTATTTTATTGATATCAGTTATCATTTATTTCGTATCTTTATTTATGGGTTTTATAGTTGGTTATTTTTCATTAGGTTTTACTAGAAATTTCTTAGCATATTAGTTCGTGAATTTAATGTTGAATTAACTACACTTTCATTATTTATGAATAATCTTCAAGCTGTGTTACTATCATATTTTGGTGATTAAATGTTATAATTATAATCGTAATTTTAAATTTTTTAACGGATTCATTTATGGAGCTTTTATTGAATTTTTATTGCATGGTGGTGTTACCGANNACGGTATATTTGAAATCCACGGCTTTATTATGGCACTGTACAGCTGGATTTAGACTTTCAACGTTAGTTATAGAAATATTAAAAAGCATAATAAAAAACAGACCTATAAAAGCGCGTTTGGAAACTTGAGGATTCCATAACATTGTTGATAAT
>PMNN01000179.1 GCA_003161815.1 Methanobacterium sp.
TATATATAAAGGTAAATATTTTTTGGAGGGGATGATAAATGGGATTTGTGGAAGATGAAGGTGGACAAGGAGCGGCTGAATACATTTTACTGTTTGGAGGAGTAATCGTCATAGCCATAGCTGCACTATTAATATACAGAGCATACTTCACCGGTAACGCAGGTTTAAACTCGCCAAGTGATGTATCAAGTGTCAGAACCCAGGTATAATTAGAAAATAAATGATATTATTAGTGGAAAGCAGATGTATCATGATGATAAGGCTCAGATAAGTGCAGAAATGATCCTATTAATAGGCGGTATATTAATACTAGTAATAGTAGTTGGAAGTTACGTAATAAATATATCTACCTCTGTTGCAACTAATGTAACTGATGTATTAAACACTGCCAGAGATACAACAATTAACAGATTATAGCTTTCCACAATATCAATTTTTTTGAAATAAAAATTAATATTTAAATGAATCTAAAACTCTATTTTTTTTATAATTAAAATACTTTTCTTTAATAGACATTACTAGTATTTAATCTCAATTCTCATTAAAAGAAATATTTCCATGTATTCCAAACTAGTTTTTAATTGTTAGTAAGTTTTGGAGACTATCATCCGGATTTGAAATGATGACAACCATCTATAGGTTGAATTGTAAAAGAAGATATTAAAACAATTAAATATTAAATATTTTAACTAATTTTTCCGTTTATGAATAGCGATTTCTATGGCCTAGTCTTAGAATCCATTATATCATCACGTCATGTAATTATTGTAATTCTTATTTATTTGGATAGAAGTATTATTGTAAATAATAATCANNTCCTCTATCTTCGAACCATTCAAAATTACAGTCTTAGCTTGTTTAATTTCAAAAGTGGCTTTAAAGTTCTTAAATAGATTATTTGCCACATATCAAATATATTAGATTATAAAGTTTTTATTTCAATTCGGTTGTAAGTGAATTTATGGTTATATCTAAAATATAATTTTATGGTAATTTACGTTGTGGAAAAATTTGAGTATCAAAATACCACAACAACACATAAGAATAAACGTAATAATACTTAAAAAAAATAGGATAAATCACATTTCTGAAGCTTGATAAACTATAAAAAAATAATAATCATCCTTTTAGCCCAATTTTTTTCATAAGAGTAGTGATTCCTAAGCAATATAATATAAACAGTTTGGTTTGGTTAATTCCCCTCATACTTAAAAACTTTGCTAGGTCTTTGTTTAGTGAACATAACAAGTTAAAAATGCTTTTTATTCTCTTAGCATCCAATGAATCCAATTTTAACAGATTATAATCAATCCCAATAAATTTGAAAAGCTTTAAAATGTAGGTAGTTAGATTTATAAGGAATCATATAAAAAAGGGATTTATGGAATTAAATACCAAAAATATTTGTATAATTGGTGTTTTTGTTTCTGTTATTCTATTTATTTTGATGCTGGTGTATGTGTGGAATTTTACCGTTGATGATGCCTTTATATCCTTTAGGTATGGTGAACATCTGGCTAATGGATTTGGATTGGTATGGAATATTGGTCAACCACCTGTAGAAGGTTATACTAATTTTCTATGGGTTTTAATGATAGCATCCATATTATTACTGAAGTTTAATCCGGTAATTTCGACAAAATTGATTGGTTTGTTATCTGTTTTAGGGATTATTATTTTATTTTGGTTCATAACAAATGATATATTTAAAGATAGAAAAAATAAGTACATCGCATTTACTGTGAGTACTGTTTTTCTTCTTATTAATCCTTACACTGCTATTCATGCTGTTTCTGGGTTAGAAACCATGTTTTATGCATTTCTATTGTTAGGAGTTGTGTATAGTGCATGGAAAATAATTTCATTTACTAATTCGAAGTATATTTGGTTATTTGCTTTCTTAGCCTTACTATTAAGCTTAACGAGACCTGAAGGGATACTAGTATCGTTAGGGTTGATATTATCAATTATTTTTATTTCTTATAAAAAAAATAATTCAATCAATAATTTAACTTTTTTTATACCCGTTTTGATTTTATATTTGATTCCCATTGTTATCTATATGCTGTTTCGGGTTTCTTATTTTCATGAACTATTACCATTACCTTTTTTAGTAAAAATAGTATACAATACCACTTACCCAATGGAGTTCCTAAACGCTTTAGTTTACTTAATACCTTTTATATTAATCATATTAATCCCGTTATTCCTTAAGTATCAGGGATTTAAAATCAATGAAAATAATCAAAAAAATTTTAAGTATTTTTTACTTATTTTAGGCATAACTTTCTTTTTTGCTAATATTGTATATGTTCGTACTCCTCTTATGAATTATAGTCAGAGATTTTTTTATCCTTCATTTGTGATGTTCTATGTGGCTTTTGGAATAGCAATCAGCATGTTATTCAATGGAATAGGTAAACAAAATATAAAATCTACAAAAAATAATCAAATTAGATTATGTTCAGTTACAGTTTTGGTAGTTTTGGTTTTGTTGGTATTTGCGAATTTTTATGGAATAAGTGATCTTAAAACACAACATGATTATGGAATTAGCTTTGACAAATCTTATATCCCAATCGGTAAATCTCTATCTCCATTCTCAGATGACAATTATACGGTTGCCTTCGCAGATGCTGGTGCAGTTGCTTATTATTCCGGATGGAATTTTTTAGATTTGGCGGGGCTGAATGATAAATTCATAGCAATAAATGGATCAACCCCCGAATATTTAGAACAACAGAATCCCGAACTGGTTATATTCGCTTCAGTGAATGATGAAATTCCCACTCCCGAAAACAGCTACAACTATGTTTTGGAAAATAATTATACAAGATTAGATCCTATCAAACATAGTGATAATTACTATTTTATACCTTTTTTAAAACCTAACATTAAAGATTATGAGTTAATAAAAGATTCGCTTGAGACTGTCATTAGAGAATCCAATTCATAAATGAATAATTTTTTACTAGCTATCTACCGAGAACATGGAGAGAATTTTGAAAAAAATAAGTTTTTGTGTTTTGTTTAACAAGTTATATGTACTTGTTTGTACAAATAGATTGTTATGATGTCGTTTACACAGTTTACGTTGAATAAGGCGTATGAGCGGGTTGAGAAATTGGGTGATCAATTGTTTGAAGCTAATAGGATGATTTATTGGGAGAAATTCAAACCTATAGTTGCGGATATGTATGATAATCGCACTAAACATGGCGGTAGACCTAATCATGATGATATATTGATGGTTAAGCTTTTGATTCGGCGCGGTATGTTTTGTCTGATACCGAGCTTGAACGCTAGTTTACAGACCAAATTTCATTTATGAAGTTTCTGGGATTTCCAGAAACAATTCCAGACTATTCAACGGTCTTGAATTTCCGAGAACGCCTCTCCCAAACCGGTAAAGACCAGGAAATATGGGATGAACTGCAAAGACAGTTGGATGATAGGTGTATGAAGGTTAAAAAAGGCGTTATGCAGATGCTACCTTCATAACCTCTGATCCGGGCCACGCCAGAGCCGATAAGCCCCGCGGTCCTGAAGCCAAAACCCGGAGAAACAAGGAAGCTAAATGGGCTAAAAAAGGTGAGAAATCCTATTATGGCTACAAACTGCACGCCAAAACCGACATCGATTATGGTTGATAAGAGCGGTGGAAACCACACCGCAAACGTTCATGACAGCCAAATAGACCTCATCCAACCCGGTGAAGTAGTCTACCGAGACCGAGGATATTTTGGCGCCGCTTGCAAAGGTTATAACGCCATCATGGACAGAAATGTCCGCGGGCATAAAATAACCATCAATCAAAAAATGCGCAACGAAAGAATCACACGTAAAAGAACGCCCTGGGAACGCCTTTTTGCCGTGATCAAAAACATATTCCACTCCGGCCACCAGCTAGTCACCATCATCCTCCGNNAACCTAGCGAACGCTAACAAAAATCATGAAAAAATAGCCCAAAAAACAATAAAACAATCATAAAATTAAGCCAAAACCAGGAAAACCCCACAAAAATCCCTAATTCACCAAACGCAAAATCTAAAAAGTTAAGTTAATCAAAATTCTCTAAAGGAAGAATCACAAATCCCATAATCAAAAAAAGAATAAGTAAATTTTTTCTTTAAGATAAATAAAAAAGCAATAATAAAAATTATGAATAAACTTTCGTAACGAACCATCACTAAAGGAACCGTTAATACCAATAATAAATAGTAATTCAGCGGTTTAGAGTTTGAATCAGTTAAAATTTGAGTTGTAAGATAAAAAATGCAATTAAAAGGACTATTTACAGAATATTTTCCATTCCAATAAAGATAAGGTAAGGAATAGGGGTAAAAAATATAACTCCAAGTAATACCATTAAATTATAAATAGGGGATTTTGAAAAATTAAGAATGTAATAAACCATAAGATCGTGACTGTGCCTAAAATAATGTTCAATATAAAAAGAGTGAGACTATTNNAAATTTTTCGCAATCGACATGTGTATATACGCATCATCAAGACCATAAATAAAATGACAATGATTCAATTTAAGAGAAACAACCAATAAAAATGCAATAGTTACCCAAAACACTGACAAAGCAGTAAATAAATGCCAATACCGATGAAAATCTATATTTATTTTACTCATAGTTTTAATATAAAAATGCATATTTAATAGAAATAGTTTTAAGCATATAATTAGCATTTTATTTCATCATATATATCTATTTCAGTTACTTATAAATTAANNATTAATTAAATTGCCTTTTTTTAACACAGATAAATAGATTAATAATAAAATAGATAATTTAAAAAAAGAAGTTATATCAAATAGTTGACTTTGTTATTTATTTAACAAAATAATTTAATAACGATATAGGAATATTCCAATTTAGAGGTGAATAATGCCACCAGTTAAAAATTTTATGATTTCGGGGAACGATGACAATTTAAAAAACTTCCTTAGAAGTTCAGATGATTCAAAGATTCCTGAAAACTCTAAAATCCAGGAAAATGTGACTTTAGGCTTGAAATATAAGAAGGGATCCAGATCTCCTGTAATTGGTGAAAATGCATTTATACGTTCGAATACTATTATATATGATGATGTAGAGATTGGAAACGACTTTAAAACAGGTCATGGAGTTGTTATAAGAGAAAAAACTAGAATCGGTGATAACGTTCTTGTAGGAACTAACTCTGTAATAGAAGGACAAAGCAATTTTGGAAGCAATATTAGCATACAATCCAGTGTTTATATACCAACTAAAACTTTAATTGAAGATCATGTATTCATTGGGCCATGTGCTTGTCTTACTAATGATAAATATCCTATAAGAATAGATTTCGATCTTAAAGGCCCAATAATTAGAAAAGGTGCATCTATAGGTGCCAACTCCACATTCCTATCGGGTGTGGAAATAGGTGAAAAATCTATGGTGGCTGCCGGAGCCATTGTAACCCGTGACGTACCCCCAAACCATCTCGCTATAGGTTCTCCTGCCAGGATAAAAAAACTGCCACAAGAACTTAAAACATTAAATAAGATTTAACTCTAAATTTTAAATAAATATTTCTTTATTGTAGAAATATTGCTTTTGATGCTCCTGTTTAATTGTAAACTTCATATTATGCTTTTTTCAGTTCATTTTTGGGGGTATAACTTTAAATTCTAATTTTCATTTGATTCTTTACTAACGGTTTCAATAGAATCTTTTATTGATTCAAAATCTTTAATATTAGGTTTTAAAAAGGGGATTAAATAATAATTTTCATTAAATTTGATTGGATCTAATTGTGTATAATTATTTTCCAAAACAAAATTGTAAAATGGTTGATCATAAAATTTATCAGAACTATTAGTTGGGAGACCGGGTGAAACAAATATTACCAGTTCAGGATTCGTTTTTTCTACATATTCGGGAGTTGCACCTCCATTTTCTGCTATAAATTTATCATTTAACCCTCCTATGTCAAGCTGGTGCCATTTAGAAAAATATGTTATAACACCCGCATCTCCAGATGTAAAGGTATAATTATCCATTAAATAATGATTAAGAGTTTTGCCTAAAGCTATATGTGCTGCATTTAAATCATTTCCATAATCATGTTCAATTTTAAGATCTGTCAAAAAGGAAGCGTTACTAATCACAATAAGACAACTATAAATGAACAAACCATAATAGGGATGGTATTTTTTAATAATTTTACATTCAAGTTATTTTATGCTTATTGCAATTCCAAAAGCTACGTAAACTAGTATGAAAGATGGATAAAAAAATCTCTGACTATAGTTCATAACTAATTCAGTAAAAATATATAAAATATTAGCTAATATAAAAGCAATAATCAATGTAAATAAAAAATATTCTAAATCAGTTTTTGATGCATCTTCCGGGATTCTGTTCTTTGATACTTTTTGAAAAAGGAAATTAATATAATTATGATAAATGGAGTGATGTATTCTAAACAGATTATTAAATAAGATATAGTATAAGAAACACGGAAAATCATGTATATCATAATGGGCACTAAATATAAAATCAAAACAGGCAAAAAAGAAATTAAGTTAATTGAATTATTATTTTTTTTATAGGAAATGTAAATAATTGATAATATCAATGCAAAAGATACTAGTATGCCTTCCGGTCTCGTTAAGCTTAATAAAAGAGCTGTAAAAGCGAACAACCAAATAAACTTTGAATTAGGAGATATAATTATCTTCCATGCACTATACATCACTCCCAATAAAAGAAATGAGTATAACATAGTTTCTAGTCCAGAAACTGTATGAATTGCAGTTAATGGATTAACAAGNNCATAGAAAATTAGTATAACCTTCAATAGGTGTTTGATTAATATTCCATACTAATCCAAATCCACTAGCCAAATGTTCACTATACCTAAAAGATATAAACGCATCATCTACAGTAAAATTCCACACATACACTAGCATCAAAATAAATAGAATAAATGAAACAAAAATACCAATAATACAAATAGTTAGAGTATTTAATTTCATAAATCCCTTTATTAAATAATTCTTTATAAATCTTACTATATTCTTTTTTTCAAGCTCTCTTAAATTATTTATATCCATTTTTACAGATTAAGGGAAAATAAAGGTTTAAATGTGCATGATTTGATATTAAAAATTTCAAATTTAGAATTATAAAGAATTTTTTTATAG
>PMNN01000122.1:0-237 GCA_003161815.1 Methanobacterium sp.
AGTGTTTATTACAAGTGACATGATCCATCTCCTAACTCAATATTCTTTATAAATTTATCCACTTTCTTTGTAATTATATTTTATAGAAATAATTTTTATTATTATATGGAATGATTATATCATATCTGTGTATAAGAAGAGTTTCACCAGAAATAGGGAATTAATCTATATTTTACTTTAATTTTATAATCTAAATATCCGTCTAGTTCTTCGATCAACATCTTCTCTTCATCGATA
>PMNN01000122.1:264-5021 GCA_003161815.1 Methanobacterium sp.
TATTAATAAAATAATTCCAATTAATTCTAAAGCTAACGGAAAGTTAACTGTCCAAACAAATCTCTGTGATCTAACGGCATAACTAAATACCAGAATATAAAACTAGGTAGTAAGATGTAAATAAAATATTTATCATATCCCTTCCCTCCACTAGTAATCTTTTAATGCGGTTCTTCAAAAAATCTGGGGGTATAACGGTAAAGATAGAATATGATGATAAAAGACAATATTAAAAACCATAAACTGAATATCCGCCCTTAATTCCAGTACCAATTACTAGAAATACCTAGCAGAGTAGCTGGAAATTTAAAAACATAGATAAAAATTAAAAATGTTTTTAATATTCATTTTTCTGATTTTCCATAAATAAATACTCCAATTTAATATTTCCTGCTCNNATGAAATATAGTTTCAACTAATTTAAATAACAGTTCTTCTATTTTTAAAAAATTATAAAAAAGTTAGATATAATAAATAAGCCAAATAATAAGAATAAAAGTTATTTTGTAGGATATAACAAAGTAATATTAATTTATAAGAAACATCTTTGCAATTATCGTTATGTATCTCTTACTAAATACCCTTTATATGCCAATTAAANNTGCTATCACTATATAGAGCTACTTATCAGATTTCCAGATTTGATGTAAGAATCAAGTTTTTGACTAATGTGTTGATATATTTCTTTAGTTACTCCTACATTCCTAATAAAATCGTTAGAATATTTAATATCTCCTCTTCGTGGATTATCCTGTCTCATTACGTACATACATATGGCTGTTATGATCATTAGCGGATCTGTTTTTCTTCCTTTCCCTCCACGATAAAGTTTCCTGAAATCAATTTTGGATATTATTTCTCGAGCTCTGTCTTTTTGACCTCCCCTGACAGGTAACAATACTTCATCACCTTCCTCTCGTTTGGTTAGAACAAGGGTAGGGCTGTGACCTGTCATCATGAAATTGCTGGCCACTATACTCAATAAGGCCAGTTTTTCTTTTAAACGAAAGTCTTCTTCAGCTGTTTTTTCATGGTAAGGCTTGTATCTCTCATATTTTTTTATTTTCTTTTTTAGCCTCTCGATTTTCGCATTTTCATCAAGAAAGATGTGTTTTCGTTTTGTCAAATGTCTCGCCCTGATAAACTTTCTGTTTAGTATTTTCTTAAATTAGTGATCTTATTAAGTTTTTGAGAATTAGTTAAATAGAGAATTAGTTAAATAAATTCTATTTTCATATATTTTTTTAGCACAGTTTTTTCCACTTATTTTAAACTAGTTTTTAATATCTTATAAAATCGAAAGTAGTTCTTATATTCTAACTACCACACCATTCTCTTTCAAGTATTCCTTAACCACAGGTATAGGAAATTCATTAAAGTGAAAAATACTCGCTGCCAATGCAGCATCTGCCTTTCCTATTTCAAATGCTTCGTAGATGTGTTCAGGTTTGCCCACACCACCACTGGCTATAATAGGAATATCTAGCATATCGCTCATGGCCTTAGTCAGTGGCAGGTCGTAACCATCTTTGGTACCATCACGATCCATGCTGGTAAGTAAAATCTCCCCAGCCCCTCTTTCCTGGCACTCCAAAGCCCAAGCTAGAGCATCAATCCCTGTAAACTCCCGACCACCATAAATGCTACAGTCATACCAGCAATAACCTTGTTCTGTTTCCACAATGATCTTATCCGAATTTTCATGAGGATCCTCCACATACCTGCGTTTGGCATCAATACCAATTACACAAGCCTGGCTGCCCACTATTTTAGATGCATCATTAATCAAATCGGGGTTATGTATGGCTGCCGTGTTTGTTGAACATTTATCGGCTCCTGCTTTAAGCATATTAACGTAGTCCTGTGGTTTACGAATACCACCCCCTACACAGATAGGAACGAACACGTTTTCTGTAGTGGCATCTATCACTTCTGCCATGGTTTCCCTTCGCTCATGAGAAGCAGTTATATCAAGAAAAACTATTTCATCAGCTCCATCCTCGTAGTACTTTGTAGCTAACTCCACCGGATCTCCAGCGTAACGTATCTGCTTGAATTCCACTCCTTTCACTACACGACCATGGGCTATATTTAGATCACAGTCCAGGCAGGGTATGATTCTTTTTGCTAGCATAAAATTCTCCTATTCATCAAAGATAGAAAATTATGGGTTAATTTTTTGAATTTATTAAAAATTTCAATAGAATATATAATTAATTCTTTTAATATATATCATAATTTCATTAAATGAATGGTAATACTTAATTAATTTATTATTAAAATTTTTCTTTCTTATAAGTATTAAACACACTTTATTAGTTCCCGGCGAATTTATAAAGGAAGAACATGAAACTATTTTATATAATATTGTATTCAGGGGCCTGTAGTCTAGCCAGGAATATGACGTGGGACTTCGGATCCCAAGGTCGGGGGTTCAAATCCCCCCAGGTCCGCTTATTTTCAAACTATTTCAATTGAGTCGTTCTATTATGAAAACATTTTTTTAAGTAAAAGGGTTCTCTTACTTACAAAAATTTAAATTAATCAAAGTAAGTTTTAACCTGTGCATTGCAAGGCGGTGAATATTTAACACGAAAAGCAATGTATCAGACCTTGGAGGCAGCAAATATTTCTACGGCTGACAAAGAGGCATTCGTATTTACTGCCCGTTTTGATGAATTGTATACAAAGATCTTAGTGCTTCACTTAATGCACAGGGCGCTGAAAAACTAAGACTTAGCAATGGTTTCTATTCTACGTGGTTATTAATTGGCGGGTAGTTAGTATCTGGAAGCGTACTTTCAAAGGATGAAATGGTAATTATGCAAATTCGATTCAAATCATTCAGTGATGAAGAAAATCGGGTAATTAACAACGCAACCGAGGAATAGGCTCCGTTTGTAAACATAACAATTTCTCTGAAGAAAATTAGCAAATTCTAAATAATTGCTCCACTAAAGTAATACTTTATTGTGAATATTATTCAAATAAAAAAATTTGCTAAGGTAACGGTAAGGGTACTTTAACGGATCTGAAAAAGAGTTATAAACCGTTATCTAATGCTTTAAAGACTTTAAAATACCTGTTTTCATAAATTTTCTTATTTAGAATTTTTCTCTTCAACAGTAATACTTCCATTTAGATTCCATTCATTTTTTTGATATTTCTATTCGTTAATTTTTTTTAATGTAAACCGTGAGTCTTATCCATTAATCTTTTTTCCTCATTTTGCAACGTATTCTTAGTCGGATTCGTTTAAAAATTATACAAAAATTGTTATTTAATGTCGTTGGTTCTACAGCTTGGTTGGCGTAAACTGGCCCGTCAGACCTATAACTGCATTAGCCGGTCATCCACAATGAAATTAATCCTTCACTAGTAGAAACTAAACATCATTCCCCTGTTCTTAATTCAATGAAATGTTATCCTAGTTCACCTCCGATTAAATCTCTCCTATACTATATACATTACGCATATGACAGATTACTCAACGTGCCTGGACACCCTTAGCAATGCTAATGATATTCTTACTCAATGAAATACTCATTTAATATAACTCTTTTTTTGCTATTGAATAATAAAAAAGAGTATTTTTCTTCGAATTACTGGATTTACATAGAAAAACAATTATTTATGATATACTGCTCTTAAATATCTTAATTATTAATTTAAAACATTATAAATGACAATAATACTAAAAAACCGTATATTTATTAATTGTAAATTACAAATAACTATAAATGATGTTGAAAATATGAAAAAATCCAACAAAGAAAAGCAATAGCCTTTAAAGAGCTTTGAAACTGGAAATAAAAAGCCCCTTACAAATTGGGTGGCAGAAGAATACACTCCCCATTATCTTACTATTCCTAACGGTAAGGGGGCGTTATTAGATTTTTTCAACCAGTTACAGCAGATGGAAATCATGGCAGATATTTTAAGAGCAATTGAAGACGGTGATTATGTAGTATTACACAAGTAAATATACCGGTCCTTTAATAGTTTTTGATATTATAATGTTTAAAGATGGAAAAATAGAGAAAATTGGTCTAATAGTCAGGAGGAAGTGAAGGCAACGGCTAATGGTCACAGCATGACAGAAGGCCCTGCCAAAATAACAGTTTGGATAAAACCCAATCAAATAAGGCACTTTTGAAAGATTTGATGGAAAAAGTTATCATCGGCGGTGAATATGATAAAATGAATGAATTCTTCGATGATGAGGGGGTAATTTTTGAGGAGTAATGTTATCATGGTAATAGTCGACTATAATTTGGAAAATATGATGAGATGCATCTGTGGTGGCTGTCCGGTTCAATTTAAAAGTGATGTGCTAAGGAAAAAATGATAAATATACAGAAAATGGAATCAAACGATGTGGATACAATTTCTGAATTAAAACCAAAAGATTTTCCTTGGTTCTACTGTTCCGTTGGTAAAGCAAGTTGTGATGATCTTAATTTTGAAGAAGAATGCCAGTGTAAAAACTGTGCAGTTTGGAAAGAATACAATTTAGAAAACAGCAAGCAAATGGAATATTTTTGCAGGGATGGACAACCAGAATAGTATGGAATAATTTTTTTTTAAACATAATCGAGGGTGAATAAATGATTGAGGGAATAGATAAACCAGAAGTAAGCTTGAAGATCAGTAAAGATAGAACTATAATGCTTATTCATGGCTTGTGGATGACGCCACTGTGCTGGGAATATTTTGAGAAGCGTTTTCAAGAGTTAGGATACCAAGTGATGGTCCCT
>PMNN01000068.1:0-2804 GCA_003161815.1 Methanobacterium sp.
TAATTTATTTATTAATAAATTTTAAGAATTAAATAAAAATACGTTTGATTGTGCTTTTACATAATTAAATAAAAAATTTTTATTAAAACTGTAATCCTTAAACTTATACATAAAAATTTTTATAACTGAGGAAAATAATGGAGAATAAATTGATTTTAGAAAGGGAATCGTATAGGATTGTTATAATCTTGATTCTATTATTTACGGCTGCATTTTTGACATATTATTTTCATTTTGTACTGAGTGAGGGTGTTATTTTTACTCACTTTTTTTATTTCCCCATCATTTTAGCAGCGCTTTGGTGGAGAAGGAAAGGTTTANNTAATAATTCCAATATTTTTATCAATTTTATTGATTTCAAGTGACTTTTTAGCACCTAAAATATCTTATCCATTGTATGAAGATCTTATTAGGGTTCTGGTATTTATGACTGTAGGAATTGTGGTTGCAATCTTAAGCGAAGAAATCCAACAAAAAGATATTAAACTCCTTGAAAGTGAGGAAAAGTTTCGTTCAGTTGCAGATTCAGCTGTAGATGGAATTATCACTACAGATACTGATGGTAAGATTGTTTTATTTAATTCTAGCTTAAAAAAAATTTTTGGTTACGAAATTGATGAAATAAAAGACAAAAACGTTACTATGTTAATGCCAGATAGATATAAACAAAATTTTCTAGATAAAATGGAGAGATTTAAGTTAACTGGTAATTATGAACTTGATGGAAAAACATTTGAAACTTTTGGATTAAAAAAGGATGGTACTGAATTTCCTTTTGAAATTTCCATCTCCACTTGGGGTTCCAAAGGTAACATATACATAACTTCTATTATTCGTGATGTTACTGAACGTAAAAAAATAGAAACTCAACTAGAAAACTCTCTCAATGAAAAAGAAACGCTTCTAAAAGAGATTCATCATCGTGTGAAAAATAATCTAATGATCATATCTAGCTTGTTAGGCTTACAGTCTGATTATATTAAAGACGAAGAGTCTAAAACTATTTTCAAGGAAAGCCAGAGCCGTGCAAGATCCATGGCACTTATACATGAACGATTATATCAATCCACCGATCTTAAAAGAATTGACTTCGGTGATTACATCCGCACATTGGCAAATGACCTTTATCACACTTATGTAATCGATGCTAGTCTTATCAAATTAAATGTAGATATAGATGATATTAAGTTAGACATTAACACATCAATACCCTTAGGATTAATTATTAATGAATTAGTAACTAATAGTTTAAAACATGCATTTCCACCAGGTGAAAGTGGAGAAATCACTATAAAATTCCACACACAAGAAGATACATACCATTTACAAGTTAAAGATAATGGTATAGGATTCCCCAAAGATATAGACTATAAAAACACAGATTCATTAGGATTGAGATTAGTAACTATCCTAACAGAACAAATCGACGGAAAAATGGAATTAAAAAATACATCCGGAACTACTTTTAATATCATTTTCACCGAAGAAAAATTTGAAGGAAATTAAGAATTTAGAATTTTTTTACAGTTTAAATTTTATAATAGGCACCTGTGGTAAAGAATTTAATGTTAGAATAAAAAAGCCATAAGAATTAGTTTTTAAATTTAATTTTTAAAAACTAGTAAATGTAAATATAAATATCTCATCACATATAGCCCAATTAATCAATAAATAGTCATTTCTCGAATTTTTTTGAGGCAAGAATTAGTTTTTTCGTTTAATTTTCATCGAAATATTTTTATATTTAACTTCGTTATAGCCATATATAACGCAGTACAATTTCAAATTTAAAAAAAAATTTATTTTAGATTTGTGAGTGCTTGTGAATCTAATTTTTTAATATCTCCACTTGGAGAATATTGATAAAGATTTACATAAGCTGGAGCTGAATCTTTGCTTTTTTGTGGTATAATGACTACGAATGTCATTGTAGGATATTTATTTTTATCTATCCATGTACCTGAATTTACGTAGATGTTTTTTTCTTGTTTTTTATTGAAGGACTTTATGACTCGTGCCTCATGGGAATGTCCAAATATAACAATTTTCTTATCAGAATCAGGATTATCGAAGTATTGGTTACTTGATTGATCATCTAAATGACTTGCCAAAGTTCCCTTTGTGATTGCTTCTTCGATGGGAATTTTGATAGGAACTAAGTTTTTATTTTGCCTTTCATCCCATGTTTCAATAATTCCTTTATATAAATTGAGATCAATATAATTATTTTCTGGGTTTTGATAGGGTAAAATATCATTTATTGCATAAAAATCAGTGAATCCATCTATACCCGTGTTTATGACCTTTTCGTTAAGTTCTTCTTTTACAGGGAAATCGGTGATAAGACCTTTCCAAACATTCCAATAAAGGAAATAATGATATTGATCCTCTCCAAGTTCATTTTTATTAACGGAAGGTAAGGAAATATCTCTTTTAAGGCGACCCTGAATAACTGAACTGGTTGCTATTCTTGTAAAGAAATATCCTGGAGGTAATATGGAGTCTGTTTGGGTTATAGATCGGTTTGAAGGATCAGGGGCGCAATAAAAATTATATCTATGTCCATGTTCAATAATTATTTCCGGAAAATCTTCAGGAGTATATGCTCCCAAACCTTTAACATCACGAGCTTCAGATACTCCAGGGATAATACTTTGAATATCCTTGGAATTTATCAATAAATCGTGATTTCCAGGTACATATGTCACCTTTACTATGCCATCTTCTATTATATTGTTAAAAGCATCTATTACTGGTTTATTGTTAGAAGCTACGGATTTTACGAAGTCTAACTGTGTTTTTCC
>PMNN01000068.1:2850-7949 GCA_003161815.1 Methanobacterium sp.
CACAGCAAAATAATTTGTAAATTCTTCTTTTAAAGATGCTCCACTTAAAGATTTCAATTTGTTATTTATGGAAAGTTTATATTCTTCACCTTCCGCAAATTTTGTATTATCAAATTTAATATAAAGAATAGATCGTGAATTCTCATCAATATTTATTATAACATTTACTTCTACTTCTTTCCAATCAGATTTAACTTTATAAAGTTNNCCCATCTAGAACAGTACTCATATCTAAATCTTCACTGAATACTATTTTTATATGTCCTGTAGGATCAATTACAGATGGATCTTCCCTTTTATCTGAGAAAGGAATGTCTGTTTTTACATTTAACAATGATTTAACAACTTTTTTAGAATCCATAAGGCATGAACCTCCTTAAATATAACTTTAATTGGATAGCTGATTTACGCTTCTGCATATTAGTTCAAATATCCTCTATATAGTGTTCTAAAGAAAATTTTTTCTTTACCCTTCTAAAACTTTAATTTAAAGTTTAGGATTTCACTCTACTAGGACTAATAAAGTTTTAATTTTTATATTCTCCTTCTCCCTTAAGATCCTTTCAATATCTTCCAAGTGTTCCCTGATTTCATGGTTTTTAATATCTCTTATTATTCCACTGGATTCAGCTAAGTTTACATGGGGCTCCAGGTTCATTTCGTAGTGGATTTCACCTTTATAATGGAAGCTCTGAATAATATCTAATTCAACGAATAATTTCAGATTTTCATATACTGTAGAACGGCTTACACTGGGATGTGTGGCTTTCATAGCCTTATATATTTCATTAAACGAGGGGTGAGTGTCTTTAAATTCTTTTAGTATTCTAGTTAATTCCAACCGTTGTGGTGTGATTTTAATTTTTTTATCCCTTAACAGTCTTTCCATGAAATAAATTTATCCTGAATTGGATAAAAAGTTATCGAAGAAAAATTTATATAGAACTAAGTTCTATATAGAACCAGATCGAATGTTATATTTTTGAATCAAAAAAAAGAGTAGGATATGATATCGTGAAAGATAAAAAACTTACAACCAATCAGGGGGTTCCAGTTACCGACAATCAAAATTCACTTACCGTCGGTGAACGCGGACCAACTTTGCTACAGGATGTACAGTTAATTGAAAAGCTCTCAAACTTTGATCGGGAGAGGATTCCTGAACGTGTTGTTCACGCCCGGGGAGCTGGTGCTCATGGATATTTCCAAGTTTACCATAGTATGGAAAAGTACACCTATGCTCAATTCCTTCAAGATCCTGATAAACAAACTCCAGTTTTCGTCAGATTTTCCACAGTAGTGGGTGCTAGAGGTTCAGCAGACACGGTTAGAGATCCACGAGGTTTTGCTGTAAAGTTTTACACCGAAGAGGGTAATTATGATCTAGTGGGTAACAACCTACCAGTATTCTTTATTAGAGATGCCATTAAATTCCCGGATATGGTGCAGGCCTTTAAACCAGTGCCGGATACTAATATACCAACCAGTTCATCAGCAAACAGTCGTTTTTGGGATTTCATCTCCTTAACTCCCGAATCAATTCACATGATAACTTGGCTTTTCTCCGACAGGGGAACCGTTAAAAGCTATCGTAAAATGGAAGGTTTTGGTGTAAACACGTATAAATGGGTTAACCATGAAGGAAAAGCAGTTTATATTAAGTATCATTGGAAACCTAAATTAGGAGTGGAAACCATAGATCGGCATGAAGCAAACCTTCTAGCAGGTGAAGATCCGGACATCGCTACCAGGGATCTTTATGATACTATTGCATCAGGAGAAACAGTAGAATACGAATTGAATGTGCAGATGATGGAAATAAGTGAAGAATTTAGTCAAAGCTTTGATCCATTGGATGCCACTAAAACCTGGCCTGAGGAGAAGTTCCCGCTTGTACCTGTGGGAAAGATGGTGCTGAACCGTAACCCGGAAAATTACTTCGCTGAAGTAGAACAAGCAGCTTTCTCACCTTCGTCAATAGTACCTGGAATTGATTTTTCAGCAGATAAACTTTTACAGGGTAGAACTTTCTCCTATGCAGATACTCAAAGATATCGGGTGGGACCTAATTATCTACAATTACCAATTAACCGCCCATTAGCTGAGGTTAACAATAATCAACGTGATGGACCTATGCAATACGCTCCTTATGGAGGGGGAACAGTTAATTATGAACCTAATACTCTGTCAGATGGTATGCCTAGGGAGGCATCAGTCACTCCCACTGATGATCAACGTATTGAAGGGGTTTTAAAACGTCAAAAAATTAAATTAACAAATAATTTCGATCAGGCAGGTCAAAGATACCGTTCTCTTGGAAAAGTTGATCAGGATCATTTAGTTGACAATATTGTTGATTCTCTGGGAAATGCAGATAAACCAATACAAGAATTAATGGTTAGTAATTTAACTAAAGCTGATGCTGATTTAGGGAGCCGTGTAGCTAAAGGGATGGGGACTTTAAAATGAAAACAAAAAAAAATATAAAATTTTTTTGTTGACTATAATATAAACTCAAAATTTATTTTTTTTTTATACGATTTTCCTGTTCCTTTATTTGGATTACTCATTATTTTTACTGTCTGAACTTAATGAGTATAGACTTTTAAGAATATTAATTATTTCTGGATGTATCTATACTTATCAAGTCTGCTTTCCTCGATTTCATTTCTATACACCCTTCTTAAACTTAATTCGTTTTCAATTTTTACTCTTCGAATAATCTTATTCTTATTTAATTTGACTCAAATTAACCATCTTTATTCTAAACAAAGATAATGGTTTTTATATATATGTCCTATATATATTATTATTATTGAATTGTGAATTGTGATTATTTATGCATATTTTAAAAATTCTCATGATTGGTGAAGTGAAAAATGAATGTCTAATTATAAGATTTTGGTTGTTGAGGATGAATCTATTGAGGCCATGGGAGTTGAACAATCTTTAAAATCATTTAATTATGATGTTGTAGGGATTTCATCTTCAGGTGAAGATGCTCTTGAAAAAATAGCTCAATTTAAACCTGATTTAGTTTTAATGGATATTATTTNNTGGTATTGAAACTGCAAAAAAAATTAAAGAATATTTTGATATACCCGTAGTTTACCTTACCGCCCACACTGACGATAGCTTGGTTGAGCGAGCAAAGATCTCTGCACCTTATGGTTACTTAAAAAAACCATTTAATAAAATTGAATTAAAAAACATCATTGATCTAGCTTTAGTTAAGCATGAAATGGAATTACAGTTAAATAAGATAAATGAGGATCTTATTCGAGCTCAAAGGGTGGCTAAGATTGGTAGTTGGGAAAACAACTTAGCTACTAATGACCTTCAATGGTCAGAGGAAATGTATAAGATACTAGGTTTTCCTATAAATACTCCTGTAAATCTTGAAGAAGTTACCAGCATTTTCTCACCTGAAGAATTAATACGTTTCCAGGAGGCTGTTAACGCCGCTATCAATGAAGATGCTCCTTATAGTATGGATTATAAAATTATTAGACCAGATGGTTCAGTTCGTTACATTCATGATGAAGGAGAAGTCGTGTACAATGAAAAAGGCGAGCATAAATCAATGTTTGGAACCACACAAGATATAACAAAACGTAAACTGGCAGAAGAAGCTTTAAGTGGAAGTGAAGAAAATTTTAGAGCAATAGCTGAAAATGCTAATGATGGAATCCTTATTGCAGCTGATAAGGGGTCTCATGTCTATGTTAACCCACGAGCTGTCGATATATTTGGTTACAGTAAGGAAGAACTTCTCAAGACGAGTATTGAAGATTTAGCGCATCCTGATGAGTTAAGAAATTTGATGAAAGGATATAAAGCAAGAATCAGTGGTAAATCTCTTCCAGCTATCTATGATACATATGAAACTCGCATAATGAGAAAAAATAATAAAGTTGTTCCAATTCAAATTACATCAGCAAAAACCATTTGGAATGGTAAACCAGCTGTTATGTCAATAATACGTGATATAAATGAACTTAGAAGAATTAAAAATTCATTAAAAGAGAATGAAAAGAAGTACAGAACGCTTTTTGATGCAGATCCAGATTATACCATTCTTTTAGGAATGGATGGAATAATTCAGGATGTAAATGATGCTACAACAGTTATATCTGGTTTATCTAAAGAGGACTTAATTGGCAAAAACTTTTCGGAATTGGAAATTATACCCAAAGAAGATCTTTCATTTCATTTAGAAAAAATTAACAGTTTATTGAGGGGAGAATCTGTAAATCCTTTTCAATCCCAATTCATAGATAAAGAAGGCAATATTCATTGGGTATTAATACATTTAAGCGCGATAATGAAAGATGAAAACATTTGCTCAATTTTGGGAATAGCTAGTGATATAACGGAAGAAAAAACGGCTGAAAATTCATTAAAAGAATCAGAAAAACGTTTATCTGAAATTATTGATTTTTTACCTGATGCAACCTTCGCAATTGATGATCAAGGTAAAGTAATAACCTGGAATCATGCCATTGAGGAAATGACCGGAATCAAGGCTCGAAATATTATGGGAAAAGGAGATTATGAATATTCCATTCCATTTTATTATGTAAGAAGACCCATATTAATTGATTTAGTATCTAAACCCGAAAATAAGCTGAAAAAACATTATAATAATATTATAAAGGAAGAAAACGCCATAATGGCCGAAGTGAAGACAACCGATGGGTTTCTCTGGGGGAAAGCTGTACCCCTCTATGATAACGAAGGCAAAATCGCAGGTGCTATAGAGTCCATAAGGGATATTACTAAACGTAAAAANNAATTTGCACTTAAAAAAAGTGAGGAAAGATTCCGTGCTGTAGCAGAGTCTGCTGTCGACGCTATTGTTACTACAGACGTGGATGGAAACATAATATTCTTCAATAATAGTTTGACAGAAATTTTTGGGTATAAAGAGGAAGAATTAAAAGGCAAACCATTAACATTACTGATGCCGGAGAGATTTAGAAAGGAATATTTAAATGGATTAGAAGAATTTAAATTATATGGTAAGCATATCCGAGTCGGTAAAACCTTAAAAACAATGGGACTAAAAAAAGATGGAAATGAATTTCCATTTGAAATGT
>PMNN01000162.1 GCA_003161815.1 Methanobacterium sp.
CATCCAAAACCAAGTATCGAAACTTTTTTGCCTGTTTTTCCAAATGTTCTATATAGCATTTTTAATTCACAATTATTATTAATACAATTAATATCAGTTTAATCTTGTGATTCATTTACTAGAATTCGTTTTATCCATGGCCTATATGATGGCTACCTCAAACCGATCATATCATGCAACTTTTCTCTATTGACTGATCGATGGATACGTGCACATTGGTTAATCATTAATTTAAAATAATCGCTTGAAATGTATAGGCTAATAAGTGAAAGTAATCAGTATTTGCAGGTAAACTACTATATTAAAGTCAATAGTTTATGATATGATGGTTGAATCACCAGGATTGCAGTTATCCTACAAGGTATTCTACTTTTGTAACTTTGATAGAAGTCGAATCAGTGTTTTCGAATTTCCCTTTGAGTATGAAGTAAATAAACCTTTACATATAGTAAGGTATTTATAACATTATGTAAAAGTAATGATACAATGGAGGGAAGTTTATGAATCTAAAAACTTTAAGAAATATATTAATCATAGTATCAGCAATTCAAACTGTTTTGTGGGTTTCAGGATTAATATTGGCAAATGTTACATTAGTTGTGCTAGCACTAATAATTACGATAGCAATTCTACCTGTAGTCTACATCCATAGAGATGATATTAAAGAAATGTTTCAAAGGGACGATAAAATTGTTGAAGATGAAAGAACCCAATTGATAAATGAAAAATCTTCTACAATAACTCTTGGGGCATTTATTGGGGTGATAATTTATGTAGGATTGATCATGGTCTCCCTGAGAAATGTTTATCCCCAATATCTATTTACAGGTTACGTTTTATTAATAACAGCACTTTTTGGCCTTATATTATCTATTATATCACGTATTTATTACAAATGGAGATATTTATAGAAAATAAAATTATGAAAAATAAATTAAAAGTTTATCGAGCGATGCATGACCTAACTCAAGAGGAATTAGCAAAAGAGCTCAAAATAACTAGACAAACTATCATTGCTATTGAAAAGCTTAAATATGATCCATCGTTAGGTCTGGCCTTTAAAATAGCCAGGTTTTTTAAAGTAAAGATAGAAGACATCTTCCTTGATGAATGAATGAAAAAAAATATTTCGAAATAGTTCTCAATTTTATTCTTAGAAAGAGGTAGGTTATATTAAAATTAGTATCATACTGGAAACTATTTGTAATTCTTCTTATTGCGAGTGTTATTACAACTTTAATGGTTTTAACATTACACGTTAGCTCTTAGTCCTACTCTAGCAAAAGTTTTCACACCTTTCGTATTAATTGGGCAATTAATTCAGACATTAGTTGTATTTTCAATTGCAATCTTCATCGGTTTATTCCTAGCTAAACGTGTCGGATTCAATTTACCTATATTGGAGGGTTGGTTGGAAGGTAAAGAAATAGGAAATTATCTGAAATCAATATTAGGTATTTCCATCGGTCTGGGAGTTCTATCCGGTATAATAATTATTTTATTAAGTTTTCTTTTTGCACCAGTATCCAGTATTTTTCAGAATGCAGAAATATCTGTACCGATTTGGAAGGGATTTTTAGCGTCTTTTTATGGTGGAATAGGAGAAGAAATATTTACTTAGATTATTTTTGATGACTTTAATAGTATGGATAATTTTCAAAATTAAAAAAACAGCAGATGGAAAACCATCTGCTATTGGTATTTGGTTAGCCATTATTTATCTCCGCAGTTATGTTCGGACTTGGACATCTACCCATAACTAGCACCATAACTTCTATTACACCCTTAATAGTTGTTAGAGCCGTTTTACTGAATGGAATTGCTGGAATAATATTCGGATGTCTTTTACTGGAAGAAAGGATTAGAATCAGCTATGATCAGCCACTTCTCATTGGATATTATATTACATGTAATTTTCCCACTCATACTATTATTATAGGATACCAGCAGTAGCAAAACCCATGCTAAAAAAAATATATTAAACAAATAATAGAGACTTGTAAATTTCAACAAATTCAGAGTCCAACAATTTAGATTTAAACATTTTTACGCCCTTAAATAATTTTTCAAAAAAATGCTCGACTCTATAGAATGTTTTTCTTCAGCTCTCTAGAGGTTCTTCATCTATAATATTAATAATTCTTGCATTAACGAAAATTTTAATATCACATAATAACATAATTAATAATTATAAGGGGGGATTGAATCATGGTTTATGTGCTTGCACAACTAAAAGTTGAGGATTATGCAACGTGGAAGACTTTTTTTGCTGAAAGATCAGCTACACGTAAAGAAAGCGGCTCTAAAGAAGCTCATCTCTTCCGTAACTCCGATGACCAGCATGAAGTTATGATTTTATTTATATGGGACAATAAGGAAAACGCACGGGAATATATGGAATCCGATAATCTACGAAAATATCTAAAAAATGCCGGTGCCGAAATAGTGAATATAACTTACCTTGATGAACAGTGAACAACAATTTAAAGAATAAATCATTCCATTTTTAGAATCCAGTGAATTAGATAAGTTCAGGAAGCCTTCATTATTAATCTAAATAAGTCTGTTATAGTGTAATTTTTTAGTTTACTTCTATTTTTTTTAAGTTATCACTTAATATAAAATGAAATCATGCTAAAGGAAATTAAATTCATGGAAATATACGACATAGCCGTAATCGGAGCCGGACCTGCAGGGTGCATGGCTGCTATTCGCGGGGCACAACTTGGCAAAAATGTAATCCTAGTTGAGAGAAATAATAAAATAGGCCGTAAACTCCTTTTAGCCGGTAACGGTAGATGTAACCTTACTAATACAGCGGCACCGGAAGTTTTCCTAGAAAAGTTTGGTAAGAGGGGTTCATTTTACCGGAACGTCTTCAGTATATTTTCTAACCAAGATTTGATGGATTTTTTCAAAAATCATGATCTTGAATTAAAAGAGGAAGAAGGAGGACGAGTATTTCCCATTACTGAAAAATCTAAATCCGTTGTAGATGTTTTAAAAAAAGTTTTAGATGAATATAGGGTAAAAATCGTTTATAATTACCGCTTAAAACATCTTCATAAACAGTCTGAGATTTTCAAACTATATTCTAGAGAAAATCAGTTAATTACTGCACATAATGTTATACTCACTACAGGCGGAGCATCTTATGCAATAACCGGGTCAACAGGAGATGGATTTACTATTGCAGAATTATTAGGACACCACATTACAGAATTAAAACCAGGAGGAGTTCCACTAACAGTGCAAGAAAAATGGGTTCATGAATTAAAAGGAGTTACTCTGAAAAATGTAGGGTTAAAAATACGATACGAGGGAAAAATAAACCCATTATCATGTGGAAACCTTTTATTCACACATTTCGGTATATCTGGGCCTGTAATTCTTGATATGAGTCATACGATTATCGAAATTATGGATAAATATGGTGATTTGAAGCTTTTAATTGATTTTAAACCAGAAATCAAACAGGAAGACTTGGAAGTCTGGCTGATTGAAGATTTCCAGAAGTATAGTAAAAAAGGTTTAAGGAATTATTTAAAGAATTACCTCCCCCAAAGCACGATTGAACCTATTTTAAAGACTATGTCTCTTGATCCTCAAAAAAAACTGAATCAGATCACTAAAAAAGAGAGATTGCAGTTACAGGAAACATTAAAAGCCTTTCCATTAACGATAACTGGGCATCTTCCCCTAGATAAAGCTCTGGTTACCTGTGGTGGTGNNAAGCTTGTTAAGAGATTATACTTTGCTGGAGAGATTATTGCAGGATGCGGTCGCAGAGGAGGTTATAACCTGCAACAGGCATTTTCAACTGGTTATGTAGCCGGAACCAATGCATCCGGAACATTTGATTGAGTTACATAAAAATTCTTAAAAGTGTATTTAATCATCTATCACTATTCTTATTTTTTCTCATAAATGAATTATTTTTTATTCAATTATTTTTTAATTAATTGAAATGATCATATTTTGTTGGATTAAATTTTTGAGGAAGTTTATTTTCAAGGAATAAGATTTCAATAACTTGTTTAGTGAAAAAATTTTAATCAAAAAAGGATTTATCCCATTAATTAAACTTCATAGATGGTCTAAAATTTAAAAAAGAGTGGTTTACTCCTATTTTTTTCGGGAAAATATCAAAAGTTTTATAAGGGATCAATATGTGATATTTACTTACTGATGCTAAGAGATTCCCCCCATGATAATCTCTTAGGCATTTTTTTGGAGGCGGTATAAATTAAGGAAGAAAGAATTATAGTAGTGTTACTGCTACTAGCAATGGCTCTGCCATTGACTGCATACACTACTTATGCGGCTAATCATAATACAACCGTGAATTCTAGTCAAAATAAAACCAATACCTCAACAGTTTTAGATACAATTGGACAGGAAGAGTCGCAATTTGGAGATGTTCAAGGTATTTCAGATGTAGCATCCCTTGAACAATTAGGATACGGAGATTGTTGGGCGGATTCCACGTGGTTATACAATAAATTAACCGCTGCAGGAGTACAAGCNNGGATACCGACATGCATGGGTTGAAATCAACACCGGCAATGGATGGCAAACATGGAATTATTCCGGATACCATTCTCAACACAATGGTGATAACGGTTATGGTACGCCATATGTACTTATAGGCCCTGGTAATCCAAACCCAGACATAGGCAGTACAGGATATTAAAGATTAAACACAAGGGGAGGAAAATAACTACCCTCCCTCCTGCTCTACTGAAGTCTAAAAAAGATTTAAAATAGATAAAATCGATTTTTAATTTTCTCAATTCTCAAAAAAAAATAAAAAATTTTATTTTTTTTATTATTTTTCCCAATTTTAATATGGTTAGGTTTTTGATGGCTGTTTTGATTTTACTATTTCTTTTCGATAAATCTTATAGGATGCATAAGTGATGCCCAGTATTAATGGCCCTATAAAAAGTCCAGGAATACCCAATGTCACTGCACCATAAATGAATCCTAATAAAAAGACCAGTGGATGGATTTCAGAGTATTGAACGGCAATTCTGGGTCTGACGTAGAAGTCTGTAGTGGTTTCAATTATCCAACCGAATATTATGACCAGCACACCTTGTACGGTGTTTCCCGTCAGGATACTTAAAAGACCGATCGCCCCATAAACTATCCATGGGCCAATTATGGGTATGAACATTGCTATTCCACTAATAATACCCAATAAAAGTGCATAAGGATATCCAAGGAAGTAATATATGATTCCGGAGAGAACTCCTAAGATTGCGGCAGGAATTGCATTTCCCACTATGATGCTTTTTAAAACATCAGAAGCACTATCGAATATCTGCTGATAGAAATCCTGATCTTTAGCTGGAATAACGTCTTTTACATATTGAATTACTTTATCTCCATCCCGCGCAAAATAGAATACCGAGAATATTAATATGAGTATTTGAGCTGCAAGAAATGGAATGGAGCTTAGCAGGGCAATTGCTGAACTAGCTATAATTGATATAAACTGTTTTAATCCGGATTGTATAGTAGTTACTATGCTTTGAGATATATTACTGGGAAAACCGAGATTCTGCACAGCCTCGTTTAGTTGAGTCATATTCATGGTTGAATTGCCTGCAGCCGCATGCTGTAGCGAGCCGAAAGAGGATTGAACTATGAGTATAAACTGGCTGAAAGTGAAATACAATAACAAAATAATGGGGATGGCAAATAATATCATTCCTATGAAAACTGACAAAGTTTTGTTTTTAACATAAGGCTTGATTTTCTTGGCTATAAAACGGATATAGTAGCCTAAAATAGCCCCAAAAATTATTATAGATAAAATAGGCACAAGTATTCCCAGAGATAGGATAGTTAATATTATAATAAATAAAATAACAGTAGATTTTGACAACTTTTTAAGTTCAGAAATCATTATAAAACCTCTAATATTATTATAGCTTCATTATTTCTATGATTTGGATTAATTATACCTAATTAATATTGAAATTATAATACATTAATAATAAAAAGTTTTCCAAATCATTTAGAGATACCTTTCTCATCGAAACATCTCATGTAAATGAAATAATAAAGTTTATTCCAAGAAAAAAAAATTAAAATATAAACTCTCCAAAGTCTGGGGTGCAAAAAAAAACAAATAATTTTAATATCTGTTACTTACGTTTCAATGGTTTTATAAAGAGTGAAATTATGAAGCTTATTAAGAATATTATTGAAACAAACTCAAATACAGTTTTCATGGCATTCCTGACAGTAGTGTTAACAATTTCATATAATGTGGAATTTTCATTCCCTTTTAAGACCTCGTGGGTTGTATTCACTTTTTCTTCATAAATTATAAATTTTTGATTAATTTCATTTTTGGAAAATTGGTTAGGATATATCTGATCAAATGCTGAATACAATCCGTTGATGGTTGCAAGTATTAGTACAACTCCAATAATTGCAGTTCCCATAGATGTCCCCAAACTTGCACTTGTGGACATAATACCCGA
>PMNN01000281.1:0-6037 GCA_003161815.1 Methanobacterium sp.
ATATTGTCAGACTGGAGGATATGGTGATCTTATTGAGGAAACGTCTTACTGGATGATCTTCTTAGCACCCAGTCAAAGATTTTTGGGAACCTGTGTTGTAGCTTTGAAAAGACAATGCCAAAGTTTATCTGAACTTAAAGACTCCGAATGGGATGATTTCAAATCTTTAGTGCGTAAACTGGAGCATAGTGTAAATGAAACCTTCCAACCTGCCCTTTATAATTGGAGCTGCTTTAAAAATGTCGCATTTAGGAATCAGGACCCTAATCCCGAGATTCACTGGCATTTTTTACCTCGTTACCAAAATGATGTTGAATTTGAGGGTTTAATATTCGATGATCCTGATTTCGGGTATATTCCCCAGCCAATACCACGTATAATTCCCGGAGAAGTTATGGAGAAAATTAAATTAAAAATAAAAAGGAATTATTAAGGGATTAATTTAAGGTTTTTTTATGGATATTAAAGAAATAATAGCTGAAATGCATAATCAAGAGATTGATTCTCTAATTATTTTAAAACCTGAAAATATAACTTATTTAAGTGGTTTTAAACCTTCAAATTCATCAATCCTGGTATTAAAAGATGATCCCGTACTATTTACGTCTAAAATGGAAATGGATGATGCATTGAATCAATCCAAAATTCAAGTTGAGGAACTAAAATCTTTAAAAGAAGTAAAGAAAATGTTACGGGGTACTGTAGGAATTGAAAATTCTTTGCCTGTATCCACTTATAAAAAAATTTGTAATGATTTTGAAACTAAATTAACCGATGTTGTAGAGTTTTCTCGCATTATTAAGTCGAATTACGAGGTTAATTGTATTAAAAAAGCCATTAAAATTGCTGAAACTTCATTAATGAATATTGAGATTTCTGGAACTGAAAATAATGTTGCAGCGGAATTAGAATTTAACATGAAATTAGAGGGATCTATTAAACCTGCTTTTGACACTATTATTGCATCAGGAATAAGATCAAGTCTTCCACATGCTACTGTTTCACCTAATAATGTGGAATATCCAGTGGTTATTGATTGGGGAGCTGTCTATAATAACTATTGTTCTGATACAACTCGTACCATGGTGGAAAGTGAAAAGCAAGCTGAAATATTTGAAATTGTTTTGGAAGCTCAAAAAGAAGCAATTAAAGTGATAAAACCCGGTATAAAAGCTTCCTATGTGGATAAGGTTGCCAGGAAAGTTATAGAAGATTATGGTTATGGAAAATATTTTATACATTCAACAGGCCATGGTTTAGGTCTTGAAGTACATGAAAAACCATTATTATCTCAAAATGATGAAAGTAAACTTCATGAAGGAATGGTTATTACTGTTGAACCGGGAATATATATTAAAGATGAATTTGGCGTGAGAATCGAGGACGTTGTACATATAAAGAAAAAAGCAGTGCTTTTAAATAAAATAAAAAAGAAAATTACCGTATAAAAAAAAATATTATTAGAGCACTCTTAATTGTTCAAAGGCATTATTATTTCAAATTTTTATGAAGAACAGTATATATTTAATAGCCTTAATGAATTATATATTGATCTATATAAACTTAAAAAATAGAATTTAATTTATATATCCACTCAAATTTTTTGGTGGTTAAAAAAAATGGCAATTATTCCTCCCGCGNNGGAAAATTTAATACCTGACAGATATGTGGTTACTTTACAGGAGAACTTAGTGAGGTCTGGTTTATATGTCAAGGCTTCAGAGCTTATAACATTAGTTCTTTTAGCCGGCGTAGTAATGGGTGTAGTAATTTTTATTTTATTTTCAGTGTTGGCTATTAATCCTTTTATTGGAGGATTGTTAGGATTTTTACTGCCAGGAATAGCTATTTTTGTCTGGATATTTTTTATGATGGAGCGTCGTGTGGATAGTATAGAACAAGGCACCCCCGATTTTTTAAGACAGATAGCATCTCTTTTAAGATCAGGAGTTGGTATTGAAACTGCTTTGGAGGATATTTCTAAACATGGTAAAGGACCTTTAATTGATGAGCTTAAAAGAGCTGTAATTGAAATAAAATTAGGGAGTACCTTCGAATCTGCATTACTATCTATGGGAGAGCGTTTAAAGTCTAAAAATTTAGATAGAACTTTCAGGATGATATTAGAGGGTAGAAGGGTTGGTGGAAGCTTATCAGATGTTATAGAAACTGTTGCTGAAGATTTAAGAGCTATATTGGCTTTAAAACGTGAAAGAAAAGCTAATGTAATGATGTCAGTCATGTTTCTAATTGTCGCTGCTTTAATTGCTGCTCCATTCGCTCTTGGTATGATTATGACTTATTCAGCATTCATCGGATCTTTGGGTAAGGCAAATCCTCTTTTGGATGCTGCAGGAACTGCAGCCACCGGTTATATAATAATACACTCCATAATAGCCGGGCTGTTAATTGGCATTGTAATGTATGGTAGTGCTCGTAAAGGAGTGAAATATGCTCTTCTTTTAGCTCCGGCTGCTTTTGCAATATTTTATGTTATAAGATTATTAGGACCTAAGTTATTAGGATTTTAGGGAGGGATTTAAAATTAAAATATTAATTGATGAATCTGCACAAACCTCAGCAGAACTTATTTTAATTTTTGGAGGCATAATAGTCATTGCAATCATTGCGTTAGTTACTTATAATAATTATCTTAAAGGGTTAGGAAGCACCATAAATAGTAGCGATCCCAATAGCAGCCTAAGCAATGCTACTAACCAAATTCAAGGTCTTAAAAGCCTATTCACTCAGTCATAAAAAATTATCATATATTTCTCAAATTAATAAAAATATTAAAATATCGAATATTATACTATGATTTTTTTTTAATACATTACCTTTATAACAAATTGCAAAATTATGTTTCTCAGACATTTATTACCTAATTAATGGAAAGAATGAATTTAGATAAATGGGCGGTTCTAATAGAATGAAAATGATTATAAATGGAAATTTAGTTAACAAAGATAAAAAAATCAAAGTTAAAAATCCTGTAAACAAATCAATCATCGACACCGTACCACATGCAGAACGAGAGGATGCTAAAAAAGCCATTCATGCCGCTAATGATGCTAAAAAAGCCATGAAAGATATGTCCTCACGAAAAATCTCCGGTATACTTTATGACATCCATCATGATTTATCCAAAATCCAAGATGAATTTGCAGTAATTATAACGAAGGAAACTGGAAAACCTATCCGGGACTCCAAATTTGAAATGAAACGCTCATTAGATACATTACTATTTGCAGCAGAAGAATCTAAAAGGATATATGGTGAAACTATCCCATTAGATGCTGGTATTGGGGGTAGTAAAATCCTAGGATTCACAATAAAAATCCCGATGGGAGTTTTAAGCGCTATAACTCCATTTAATTACCCTGTGAACTTAGCTATGCATAAAATAGCCCCGGCTATCGCTGCTAAAAATACTGTGGTTATAAAACCGTCTCATAAATCTCCTCTAGCTGCTTTGAAGTTAGTAGAATTAATGACTCCTTATCTGCCTGATGGTGTTTTAAATTCTTTAACTGGTGATGGTAAGGTCATCGGTGATGAGATGGTTACCAATAATCTTGTTAATAAAATTTCATTTACAGGAAGCGTTGCCACGGGAATGTCCATTGCCCGGAAGGCAGGATTTAAAAAGCTGACACTTGAATTAGGTGGAAATGATCCTCTTGTAGTTTTAGATGATGCAAATATTGATAATGCAGTTAGTGCTGCAGTTAGAGGCTCTTATGTGTACGCTGGCCAGGTTTGCATAGCTGTAAAAAGAATTATCACCCAAATAGGTGTAGTTGATGAATTTACGGATAAATTATTGTCCGAAACCAAAAAATTAAAGCTGGGAGATCCCTTAAATCCAAAAACAGATGTTGGACCGTTGATAGATGAAGAAGCTGCTTTAAAAGTTGAAAATAGAGTAAAAGATGCATTAAATGAAGGTGCAGAACTTTTATGTGGGGGAAAACGTAACGGAGCATTCTATGAGCCTACAGTATTAGATAAAGTATCTCCTAATATGGAATTAGTACTTAAAGAAACTTTCGGGCCAATAGCGCCCATAATAAGAGTTGATAGTGTTGACGAAGCTTTCGAAATAGCTAATAATACACCATATGGTCTACAGGCTTCTGTATTCACTGAGAGTATAGAGAAGGCTAAGAAAGCTGTGAAATCTATAGATGCAGGTACTGTACTTATAAATAAACAATCAACTTTCCGCACGGATAATATGCCTTTTGGAGGTTTTAAGATGAGCGGCATGGGAAAAGAAGGTGTGAAGTATACGGTTGAGGATATGACCTGTTCTAAACTGGTTATTATCGGATAATTTTTTCTAAAAAAATTTTAACTTAAATTTAAATAATCCTATTTTTTATTTAAAAATGATTCTACAAAGTTTCGAGTTTCATTTAAAGCCTTTAGAGGAATACCGTGTGGAATATCACCAATTTATCCTTCCACATCCTTCAAAACTCCTCTACCTGCACTTAGAAACATGCCTTCACTAATTATTCCGCAAAATTCTACCGGAGGAAGTATTGCTAAAGCAACATGATCGCCTTATCTGAGAGTTAAATCATTAGTTACTACTGTTATGGCTCTTTCACCCACGTTAACGTTGCATATAAGCAGTTTATTCATATTAGGATGTTTACTTATACTTAAAACTATTCCTGTAATAATATCAATACCTATTATGGGATCGTTTACCTCTCCTAAAGATAATCTTCTTTTAATACCATATATTGTATTTATGAAGAATTTGATTTTAGCGATGGATTCTTCTAATTTGTTTTTCTCGTCTCGTTTTACTAATTCTAAAATTGACGATTCCAGGCTTCGCCTCCTAAAGCATTAATTATTTCTTGTACTTATCTTCCAATGATTTAATTTGGAGTGTATTTACGATTTCTACTGGAGTCAGATAACTGTAATATAGTGATCTATTCCACCTAAAAAAAATTCATTTAAATTCTTTTTTTAACTAAATTTAGAATAAATGTTTAGTCTTCTTAATTAGATTATAAAAAAAATTATTTTTATTTAAATTTGTTCATTAAATAAGGTTTTTTTAAATTGATATTATAAATATGGTCTTATTTTATAATTTAATTTAGATAGTAAAAAATAGAATAAAGAAAATTGGAAATTAATTTACCAAATTTAATGATTTTATAAAATAATAAAGATTCATATCACGATGAAAGTTTATATTTTATCTAATAAAATTATTATTAAGCTTTTTTTAGGGTATCTACTAATTTTAGATTAAATACTCTTCAAAATACTCTTTAAATTCTAATCTTAAAGAATTAAAATAATTTTAAATGTAAATCACGTCATATTATAATTGTCACTAAATTTAGACAATAGAATCAAGTGACAAAGAGTATTGAATCACCAATCTATTGGTAAAAGAATCTTAATAACGGTTTAATTAGTTAAAAAAAGAATCAATAGGATATATTGATTATAAGTTATTTCAATCTCTTTTAAAAAGGTCTTAATTCTTAAAAAGAGCTCTGAAACGTCCTTTTTTCGAGTTTTAAACCGCAACCTTTATAAGTGGTTACTAAGTGATAGTTGCTTAAGTCCTGAAAGATTCACGAAATAACTCTTTTGAATCTCTCGGACATGGAGGCGGTATAATTAAGAGAAAATCAATTATTGCAGTGCTATTAGTTTTAAGTATAGCATTGCCTTTAAGTGCAGACACTGCGTTTGCAACGAATACTACAAGTACTAATTCTAGTTTAGTAAAAACGAACACTACACATGCGGTAACTGCAACAACTACCAGCACTAATCTAACAACGGCTGCTAAAACAACCACACAAGCAGCTGGATCACCAACTACAACTACTCAGCCAAGTTTCACGAGAAGTCAGATTAATACTGCAGCAGCCAGTGTAACTAATTTTGTGGGAATTAACCATCGACTACCTAGTTATGTTACAATTTCTAGTTATCAGGTTACTATGCCACAATTCCTGAAATTAATCACTGCTAACTTGTTGAACATTAACAA
>PMNN01000281.1:6048-6275 GCA_003161815.1 Methanobacterium sp.
CAAAACACCAACCAAAGACTACCCACATATGTATCAGTGAAACCATGGACCATCATTACAGCTTCAAACGTAACAGAAGGTAACATTAATTTAAGACCAGTCTACATCGTATCTGACAATATAAACAATCTTCAAACGGATACTGCTCGGGTTAACGCTTTAATCAGTGCTTTAACAAAGTTAGGAATTAAAGCTTATAGTGAAGGGATTGGACCACAGACTCATCT
>PMNN01000281.1:6281-6463 GCA_003161815.1 Methanobacterium sp.
CAGCATCCTTCACAGGAATAGCACACCCTGACCAATACTTATTAAAAAACGGATATCACTACTTCGAAGGCTTAACCAACACCAACATGGCCCAACTAGCACAATCAATCTACAGCGTAGCAGCCAGCTAAAAATATGAAACACTTTAGGGGAAAACCCCCTAATATTTCATCCCTTTTTTT
>PMNN01000157.1:0-5870 GCA_003161815.1 Methanobacterium sp.
TATTTATACCATACTCCCCCAATTTAACACCTATAGCTCCTATTACACCAGGTATATCCTCATAAGAGGCTATAAGCATGGTTCCCTCGGTTTCCACATCCACCTTATAATCATTGATCATAACTATTAAAGGTTCCTTCGTGAAAACACCCTCTACAGTTAAACTATTACCCTCTGATTTCATTCCAATCCTTATCAGACTATCATACCCTTTTGAATCGCATCTTTTACCTTCAACCACTATAATGCCCCTAGTTTCTGCAATACTTTGGGCATTCACCAGATTAACTTGTCCAAGGATAGGATTTAATACCTCTTTAAGTATCGTCCGTGTTAAAATATCCTGCTTAGGGAATTCTGCTAATTCTCCACAGTAAGTCACATCAATTTCTATTATATTACCTTTAGCGGCTTGTATTAGGAATTTACCCAGTTTTTCCATTAATTCAATGTAAGGCTTTATGATTTGAAAAGATTCCGGATCCAACACAGGCATGTTGATAACATTCTTAGGAGATTCCCCTTTGAAAACTTTTTTTATTTCTTTAGCAACTATTATAGCAGCATCACGTTGCGCTTCTCTTGTAGAAGCACCAATATGGGGCGTGGCAACTACATTATCTAAAGTCAAAAGTGGATTGCCCTCTGGAGGCTCTCTTTCAAATACATCCAACCCTGCACCACCTATTCTACCCTCAGATAATGCATCATATAAGTCATCCTCATTTATGATACCTCCTCGAGCACAATTAACTATAAATGCATTTTCCTTCATCATATTAAATTCATTGCGAGATATGAAATGTTTGGTTTCATCAGTAAGAGGCACATGAATCGTGATTACATCCGCATTTCTAAGCAGGGCTTCTAAGCTAACTATTTTTACACCAAGCTTTGAAGCAATGGTTTCTGTTAAATAAGGGTCGCTTACAATTATTTCCATACCAAATGCTTTACATCGGGTGGCTACATGAGTTCCGATACGTCCCATTCCCACTACACCCAAAGTTTTTTCTGCAAGTTCAATTCCCATAAATCTATTTTTCTCCCACTTTCCATCCTTCACTGATTTATCAGCGATGGATATCTTCCGGGCTAGAGATAAAATAATCCCCATTGTATGTTCAGCGACAGTTATGGAAGTAGATTCCGGAGCATTCACCACCATGATTCCTTTCTCGGTAGCTGCCTTGACATCCACGTTGTCAACACCCACGCCGGCTCNNAAGTTTGTCTGCGGCTTCTATAAAATCTCGAGTTACTTTGGTTCTGCTTCTCACCACGATAGCATCAAAATCTTTGATAGAGTTGATAAGCTCTTCATTGGTGATGTCAGTTTGAACAATTACCTCAGCAACCTCTTTAAGCTCGTTAATTCCTTTCTCATTTATTTGATCAGCGATAAGTACCTTCATTTCATTCATTTTTTCACCATCCCACCAGGTTACTTTAAATCTTATCTGTAAATTATATGTATAATTAGTAATTAATTTAAGGAGATAAAACTTTAAGTTTAATTTACTTTATACTAAATTATATATGATAATTTTAAGAGGTGTGATTTATGGTTTCAATAGACGAGTTTATAATTGTTAGTTCAAATTATGTGCCGGGTTATGAAATTGTAAGAACTCATGGATTTGTTTATGGTCTTACCGTGCGAAGCAGGGGTGTTGGCGGTCAGATAGGCGCTGGGATAAGATCCATGTTTGGTGGGGAGATAAAAGAATACGTACAGATGATGGCTCATTCTAGGGATGAAGCTATTGAAAGAGTTATAGAACATGCCAAGGATATGGGTGCAAACGCTATAATAAGTGCACGTTTTGATTCTAATGATATTTCAGATATAATGCAGGAAATATTAGTATATGGAACTGCTGTGACTGCTCAACAAGTAGGATAAAAAAAATTTTTTTTTAAATCTATGATTGAAATGTTTGAAGGGAATATAGAAATTCTTGGAAGATTTATACCCAGAATCCTTCTGGGTACTTCTCCATTTATTGCTGCAACTCATTTCGGGCATCGTGCTCGTTTATATCAGCTTGATCTGTACAATCAGCCGGAAAATATTTTAAAGATAATAAAGAAAGCTTATGATTTAGGGATCCATGGGATTCAGTTGATACCCTATCCCCCCGTGGTTGATGCGGTTAAATGGGCTATAGATGAAGGATGCACACTTAATATTGTAGGTACGGTGCGGCCGGATAAGGAAAAAGAAGATATCAAACTCCTCTCTGAATTGGGTGCAAATGCCATGCTACTTCATGCAGTTATCACCGATGGTTGTAACTGGGATGATATTAGCCATTACTTAAAAATTATAAAAATGGAGAATTCAGTCCCAGGGCTGGTTACTCATACCCCCTTCATAACTACCAGAAAGCTTTTAAACTCACCTATACTTGATTTATTTGATGTTTACATGGTGCCTTTAAATAAAATCGGTTATCTTATGGATAAAGATGTTTTCATGGATAAGGAACGTGCTGAACTTCGTGATTTAATCAAAAGTTTGGATAAAACAGTTATTGCAAATAAAACTCTTGCCGCCGGGGTATTAAACCCTAAAGATGCATTTGATTACTTAAAAACAGTGGATTTTGTGGATTTAATGACAGTAGGGATTGCATCAGAAACTGAAGCGGTAGAAACCTTTAGTTTACTGACTAAATAAATGAAAAATTGTGAAACAAAAAATTTTTTTAATTACATTCTTTCTTTTCTTTTAGAATTCGTAAAAATTCTCTGCAATTTTCTATTTCATCCATTTCCCCAGTGTGTATAACTGGTATCCCCTCAATACACTCCATATTACGTTTATTTTCCAAAATAAAAACTGCTTCACTATGAGTTACATCGGAAAGATCTTTAACATTTACGGCCATCTTCTTTAGAACCTGATTATTTCTCTTTTTATCCAAGTTGGTTAATAATGTGTTTTCATTCTCGGAAGGATTAAAATTTGCACGGGCAATAACATCAAAGGGTGTTCGTTGAGTATTTATAACTCCAAAGCCTAATTTAACTAATTCTTTAGGCTCTTGAGCTGAAATGTTATTTCGTTCAGAAGTTAATTCAGGAGTTTTGAATATATTAATTGATAATGTAATTTTTATATTCAAGATATCCTCAAGAATCATCGCCGTCTCAGGGCATGCTCGAACTATTCCATGCTCATATTTATAGATGGTTTCCCGGGAGACGTGGGCTATATCTGCTAGATCTTTAAGTGAGAGATTTTCTTTCTCTCTAATTTCTTTAATAATGTTACCATCTATCGGTACGTAATATCCTCCTCGATCAGCTAAAATATCCGGATATATCTCGTCAACTACCATGTTGCGTAATGTTTCTGGAGCTATTACAGGTATGCCATATCTTTCATAAACCACGTCTTCCTCTAAAGGTTCAGTTTTTGATTTCAACCCTACAATTAGAGGAGAGCCTAGAAAGGTTTGGGCTACTTTTTTAATTTCCTGAGCATGAATATTGGTTAAACCATCAACGTTAATTAAAAACTTAAGTAGAAGAAGTAGTAATTCACGGCGTGCAACCATATCAAAACAACTTCTATCATATATATTAGAAGTTTCAAAACCATGATTAGATAAAAGTTTACTTATCTGTAACAATACTTGATCCCTGTGCATGGGAACGGAGACACCGTCTTTCAAATGGGAACACCTTCTATAACTGTACTTTTAATGAATGCATAATAAAAAATTTTTATGAAATGAGAACTATGGATAATATATTACATGTGGGCATCGATGACACTGATTCTAGTGAAGGAATGTGCACTACTTATATAAGTGCTGTGGTAATGGATGAACTTAAACATTGCGGTTTCCAACTATTAGGTAATCCACGTCTGATACGTTTAAATCCATTCGCTCCCTTCAAAACCCGGGGAAACGGGGCTATATCATTTAATTTAATTTTAAAATCAGGAAAAGAAGCTGAAAAGGCGAAGAAGCTTATTTTAAATCATGTCGAAAACCTCTCTCATCTGCAGCATGAAAACACTAATCCGGGAGTGGTATTTCATGATGGCTTAATAACTCCTGAACTAAAAGCCTTCTCCATGAAAACAGTGCAACAGATAGTGACTATAAAGGATGCTCAGAAACTAGCAGTCCAAGTTGGTGCTCAGTTTCATGAATTTAAGAACGGAAGAGGTGTAATCGGAGCTTTAGCAGCCATAGGATATCCATTGAAGGATAAAACCTATGAACTCTTAGCTTACAGAATTCCCGAAAATTATGGTAAAAAGAGGAGAATAGACTATAAATCTGTACTCGAAATGAATCAGAAAACCTATCCACAGACTTTTGACAATCTAGATGAAGATGAAAATTATATCGCTATAGAACCCCACACTCCCTGCCCTATATTATACGGTATAAGGGGAGAAACACCAGAAATTGTTATGGAGGCTCATGCAATTATTAAAACATGCGAAACTATTGAAAGAATAGTTGTTTACGTGACTAACCAGCACACTGACCATCATCTTATAAAAATAGATAATATCTCCCAAATGGATAAATGTAAGTCTTACATTGCTCAAGGGATAGTGAAAGACTCACCAAACACTATTGAAGGTGGTCATGTTATTTTCACTCTGAAGGATGATTCCGGAAGTATTGATTGCGCAGCTTATGAACCCACCAAGGGATTTCGGGATCTAGTGAAGGAGTTAAAAGAAGGTGACTTTTTAAAAGTCTACGGTGGAATTGGTGATAAAGGGTCTTTGAACCTGGAAAAAATCCATGTTTTAGAACTAGCAAAAGTTTACGAAACTCAAAATCCTATTTGCAAATGCGGAAAACGTATGAAATCCGCACGAAAAAATAAAGGTTATAAATGTATAAATTGTGGTTTTAAGCTCAGATATGGCATTAAAGATCTCATAGAAGTTAAAAGAAATATAAAAAAAGGTTTTTATGAAGTTCCACCCTCGGCTAGGAGACATCTAAGTAAACCCCTAATTAGAGGATAATTTTTGAACAAATAATAATCAATCCCACTTTAATTATAAATTTACATTAAAATTTTATTCTATTCTAATTTTTTTTTATTCACTTGAATACCTATCATTAAAATTATTATTAGTGATCAAAAAGTTTATCCCATGACCATAGTAGTTAGAGTTAATGATCACCTCAACATTAACAGAATTCATCTTATCCACAGACTATAATAAAATACCTGAAAATGCTATAAGAATGGCTAAGCTCTGCTTTACAGATTTCCTGGGAGTTGCTTTAAGAGGATCCGGAACTAAAAGCGGTGCTGCTATAAAAAACATTACAAGTGAAGGCAGCCAATCAACAGTTATTAGTCAAGGAAAAGCCAGTGCACTGGAAGCAAGTATGGCCAACGGAATATTCGCTCACGCCCTTGATCTTGATGACGGTCACCGACATGCACAAGTACATCCCGGAGCCTGTGTTATACCCGCTGCCCTTTCTCTATGCGAATTCCAAAAAAAGAGTGGAAAAGAATTTATAACTTCCTTAGTGGTGGGATACCAGGTTGCTATTACACTAGGTATGATGGTTAATCCAGAACACCGGGAAAGAGGTTTTCACAGTACAGGGACTTGTGGAACATTAGGTGCTGCTGCTGCTGCTAGTAAAGCATTGAATCTTAATATGGATCAGACTATTAATGCTTTGGGACTTGCCGGGACACAGGCAGCAGGTCTTCTAGAAACTAATCACTCCGGATCTATGGGTAAACATTTACATGCAGGAAAAGCGGCCCAATCTGGCGTATTATCAGCTTTACTTGCTCAAAGAGGTTTCACAGGTGCTGAAACTATATTAGAAGGCAATGAAGGATTTTTAAATGCTATG
>PMNN01000157.1:5913-6116 GCA_003161815.1 Methanobacterium sp.
TAAAACAAAGTTTACCCGTTTCATTGGCAATTGCATTTTTAAATAATAATTTAAAATTAGATAACCTCAACTTAAATCAAGATAGGGAAGAAATTGAAAAAATATCCAAAAAGATCTTTATAAAGTATTCTGAAGACTTTGATACTCTTTACCCAGATAAAAGACCAGCCATTGTTACGTTAAACAGTAATAATAGATCATAT
>PMNN01000119.1 GCA_003161815.1 Methanobacterium sp.
TATAGGACGACTTCCCGTAGTTGAACATCCAGTACACATTAAAAAAGAGCCTAGCAGAATAACAAAAGCAGATTTAGTGGGCATAGTAGCAAGAGAAGATATTTTATCGTCATATTTAAAATGATTCTATCAAATTCGAACGATTAAATATTCAAATAAAATAAATAAAACTAATTTTTTGATTTATATTAAAAAAATGGGATTGAATTAATTATTCCAACTCAAAATAAAAGCCTGTAATAAATGAATTTAATCTTTAATGAGGTGTATTAATGAGAAAAAGAGAAACAATAAATAAATCTATGGAACGCGGTTCATTGNNAGTGGTAATTACGGCACCTCAAGGTACTACCATTAAAGAAGCCGCTGAGACGATGGTTAAAAATAAATTCAGAAGACTTCCCATAACTGATCCTGGAACAGGGAAAATCCAAGGGATAGTAACTTCTATGGATATACTGGATTTTTTAGGCGGCGGAGATAAATACAAAATTTTAGAAGAGAAATACGAGGGCAATTTCCTTGCTGCTGTAAATGATTCTGTAAAGCAAATAATGACTAGGAAAGTGCATGTTTTAAGTGATAAGGATTCGGTTGATGATGCAGCACGCAAAATGATTGGAAAAGGAGTAGGGGCACTTCCAGTAATAGATTCTCATGATAAAATCNNATTTTGTACTGATTATGGCTGGTGTTTTAACTGATCAAGTGGTGGAGGATTACATGACCGAAAATCCAATCTCCACTACACCCGGCACTAGGATAGAGGGAGCATCCAAGATAATGGTTCGAAACAATCTTCGTAGAATTCCCGTGATTGGAGAGGAGCGAAAAACACCACACCCAGAACCGGATAAGATTGTGGGCATTGTAACTGCAACGGATATTATGGAATTTCTGGGGGAAAACAGAGCATTCAGTCGCAGCAACAATGCAGAGGAAATTCTGAACACCACCATTACGGAAATCATGGAAAAAGAAGTTATAGCCACCACCACCCAAGCTAGATTAGGAGATATATGTCAAGTAATGGGAGATAAGGGCGTGGGAGGTTTACCGGTAGTTTATGGTGATGAATTACAGGGTATAATAACTGAAAACGATATTCTGAGGGCTATCAGGGGTTGATAAAATCCTTTCTTTTTTAGAGCAGAATATTATTCAGAATTATTTATAATTATAACAGATCTCGAAAAATTCATTAAAAAATCTATATTAAATCGATTAAATTGGATTTAAAAAGTTTAATAGAGTTTCGAATGAATTTAATTTGAACAAATTTATCTTTAAGAAATATTTATTTACAAAAAATCCATTGGGCAGGGATGATAAATGAAAGTAGAAGATGTAATGAATGATGAAGTTATAGTAATGAGAGAAAATGAGCAAGTAGGACACGCCAGGAACCTCATGCTTAAACATGGTTTCAGTAGAGTTGTAGTTGTTGATGCTGAGGGAAAACCTGTGGGGATGGTTACTGAAAAAGATTTAAGCCATAAAATGAGGGGAAATGGTCCGGAGTGGAAAAGTAGACCTATAGATAAAATATCAATAAGACGTGCTATGACTGAAAATATAATAACTACAGATCCATCTGAGAATGTACAAAATGTAGTGGAACTCATGATAAAAAATGGAATCAGTTCAGTACCGGTTGTTGATGATGAAGGTTTAGCGGGGATAGTTACCAAAACAGACCTCACGAAGTTTTACAATGATAAATGTCAAGGTAAATGGAAGGTATCTGATCTCATGAGTGAACATCTGGTAACCGTTAATGAGAATCATAGCATTGCTCATGTGATCAGTGTGATGGAAGCGAATAAGAATAGTAAAATAATAGTTATTCGTGATAATGATGCTGTAGGTATTATAACTCCTGAGAATATTTCATTTGCTTATGTTGAAGATCCTGGAACTGGTGTGAGTGTGGAAAAGATTTATTTCATCAGAAATTCCAATGGAAGAGAAAGAAAAAATGTTAAAATGGTTTCTATGCTCACTGCAGGGGATATTATGAAAAATGACCTCGTGAAAATTGATAAAGATGAAGACGCAGCTAAAGCCGCCGCTATAATGCTTCGTGAAGGTATAAGTGGTTTGCCTGTTGTTGAAGATGATGAAGTGGTAGGTATCATCACTAAAACGGATTTAATTAAAGGTATTCAATAAACATACAAAATCTTTTTATTAAGGAATATTATGGGGATGAAAAAAAATGCACGTAAAAGATGTAATGAGCAGAGAAGTTTTTCTAGTGGACAAGGATCAGAATATACACGACGCATTGAAACTCATGAAAAAGCATAAAATCTCCCGACTTCCAGTAATAAACACTAATAACGACCGTGTTAAAGAATTGGTTGGAATAATGACCGAGAAGGATATTGGGCGTCGTTTAGGATCATCTCGCTATGGTAATCTGGCACCNNTATTGATTGAAAATAAGATTGGTGGATTGCCAGTGGTGGATGAGGGTGAGATCGTAGGCATGATCACTAAAACAGATTTTATAGGTACCTGCCAGGGAAGACCTTTCCAGGAAATTACGGTAGGTGAGAGGATGACCCCTAATCCTATAACAGTTAATTCTCAGGATAGGTTGGTGCACGCTAGAAGATTAATAATCGATGAGGGAATTGGAAGATTACCTGTAATGGAGGGCGACGAGCTTGGGGGAATCCTCACAGCTAAGGATATTGCTCAGTCAATGATATCCTTTAGGAAAGTGGTTCCAGATAAATACAAGCCTGCTAGGATTAGAAATCTGCTTGTGGGGGATGTCATGACTCAAAACGTTAAAACAGTTAGTGAAGATTCCTTAATTGAAAAAGTTGCTCATATAATGATAGAAAATAATTTCAGTGGTCTGCCAGTTGTTAAAAACGGAATCATTAAAGGCATCATCACCAAAACGGATCTTTTAAAACTCATAATGGAACTTGAGGAGGTTCACTGAATTTCATCAGAGATAAAATGCAATCATTGTGGGTACCGATTGAATGTTAGTATGGGGAAGAGTTCCCCACAAAGTTTTTTTTTTAATTGTACATTGTGCGGTAATAATTATGAACTAAGTTTAAATGAGTTTATAGTTAAAGAACTTCCTAAATTACTTGATATGGATCATAATAGACTTAAAGAATCTTATAAGAATGGTAATCTGAAATTTTACAATAATAAATATGTAAATGCTCTGCAATTCCGTAAAAGTTTGGGAAAGATAGAAGCAGGGACCATGGTCTGTTTTGATAATGAAATTCACGTTATAAGAGGATTTCCTAAGATAAGAAGGACTTTAATGCTTTCAAAAGCATTGGAGAAACATTTTAACAGTGAAGTAGCTGTTGAAGAGAAGATGAACGGTTACAACGTTCGTATAACCTCATTAAATGGTAAAATAATCGCATTTACAAGAGGCGGTTATGTATGTCCATATACAACTAAAAAAGCACCTCAAATTATGGATTTAAACCAATTTTTCGAGGAGCATCCGGATCTAGTGATCTGTGGTGAAATGTTAGGAACAGAAAACCCTTATGTATCTCATTATTATCCTGAAATCGGTAAATTAGGATTTAGAATATTCGATATAAGGAAGAAACTTTCAAATCAACCACTATCTATAAAAGAAAAAAGGAGTATGCTAAAGAATTATGATCTTCCTTCAGTCAGACTTTTAGGAATTTACAAGCTTGGAGATGCTCCCTCTAATATACTGGAACTGGTTAAGGAGTTAGGAGAGGACGGTAGAGAGGGGGTAGTCATAAAGGACTTGGAAATGCAGATTCCTCCTCTTAAGTACACGGCTTCTCAGGCACATGATGATGAATTGATATATGCTTTTAAATATCCTTTTGATTTAGGGAAAGCTTTTTTCTTTAGTAGAGTCATTCGAGAGAGCTTTCAGGCTCATGAGATGAACGAATCAACGGAAGAGTTAGGTGAAAGGGCTCAAAGATTGGGGGAATCAATTTTATATCCCATGCTGGAAACTATAAAACATGTTGCAGAACATGAAGTGGCTGGAGAAGACTTGGTAATGGATGCAGATACAATAGAAGAAGCAGAGGATTTTGTGCAGCATCTGCGTGATCTGGGAGTAATGGCTAAGGTAATGGAATTCAATGATGGAAAGGCGGTTATAAGAAGGATACACCAATCCACTACTGATAAAATAAATAATTATATAAATGGTGGTTTATACTGAAATATTTTTTATATAAAATAGTGAGAATATGAACAATAATAAAATAAAAATTGATGGATTGGAAGGAAGTAAGGGTAAAATCGGATTTTTCGGTCCTTCGGGATCATTTACAGAAGAAGCAGCTTTAACCTTAGAAGGTGAACTCGTGGCATTTTATACTATTTCCGAGGTTTTTGATGCTGTCAGTCAAGATAAAGTGGATATTGGAGTAGTTCCAATTGAGAATTCAATAGAAGGATCAGTTGGCATAACTTTAGATTTATTAGCACATGATTATGATTTAAAGATTAGAAATGAGATAATACTCCCCATTAGTCATAATCTTTTGATAAACCCTAATATGACTTTAGATAATATAAAAATCATATATTCACATCCACAGGCTTTATCACAATGCAGAAAGTTTATAGAAGGGCTTAATGTAGTTACACAATCAGCACCAAGCACTTCCGCAGCAGCAGAGTTGATTGTACATAAAAAATATGCAGCAGCCATTAGCACTATAAGATCGGCTCAAATATATGATTTGGATATTGCGGAGCATAATATTCAGGATTATCAGAATAATCTAACCAGATTTGTAGTTGTTAATAAACAAGATCATCATAGGACATACACTGATAAAACTTCTATTGTTTTTCCTCTTCCAGAAGATAGAGCGGGAGGATTATATGAAATATTAGGGGAGTTTGCAAGAAAAAATGTTAATCTAACTAAAATTGAATCCAGACCTTCCAAGGAGAAATTGGGAAAATACATATTCTTTGTGGATTTGGAAGGGCATCGGGAGGATCTAGAGATAAGAAACATTTTAAATATAATAAAATCAAAAGTAGGATATATAAAGATTCTAGGTTCATATCCTAAAGAAGGTCACGATTAATGTAGGAGATGATTGATATAATTAATGATAAAGATAAGCTTATTCAAAGCTTACGTGAACTGGAATTTAATTTTGAGAAGGGTAAAATATCTAAAGATTCTTATAGTTCACAGAAAAAAATTTTAACTGATAAAATTGATAATATTGAAATTGTAAATAGAGTTAAAAAACTCCAAGGTAAAGGGGAAGTAGAACGAACTCTTGATGACTGGACAAAGAAGAAAAAAGAGGATCAAGTTGTCCAAGAAGAGAATGAAGAGCTCATGCGTAAGTATATGACTTCCACTAAAACTCGTGATTTAAGGACAACTAAAGAAAAAAAACGGGGAATAACTAGAAATCGTACAATATTAGCAACCTTATTGGCTGTAATTTTCTTTTCAGGTATTGCATTTGGATTTTTACTCATTAACAGCTCTTCTCAAGCATCAGCGGTTCCAATGACACTGAATCAAACTGCATTTTCCACTTCTAACCACACTACTAATGTTACAAATAACACTAACTCATTAAACACAAATACAACTCAAACCAGCCAATCACAAACCACTAAAACTAATACTATCAGTGGTACGGGATCGGGAACTAATAATACTACAGGCTAATGAAGTAATTTGAACCAAATTTTTTTTTATTTTTAATAAATAAATAGAGATTTAAAAATGAGAAAACTATAATTTTTATAAATTATTTTTATCTTAAGATGTTTATAGAAGGTGAATAAAGTGAATATATACCCTTTTTTGATAGTAACTCTTTTATCTCTAATTGTTTTAGCATCTGGATGCGTTAGCAACACTAATTTGAATCAAACTAAAACCTACTCTCAAAATGGAATTTACTTCGTTTATAATGGAACCTGGGAAAATGCTAATGTATCATCACCTAATGCAGTAGCAGGAGTAGGTGATCCTAATACAGTGAACCCTCAAACTCATGAACCTACTACATTCATACTCATCCAGAAACCAAACAGTACACTGGGTACAGATCTACAAACGGCTTACAATCAAAATTACGCAACATTTTTCAATAACACCTCTAATCAACGTGTATCAGATGCTAACATCACTGTAAATAATAATAAGGCTTTCGAAAATGTTTACATTAGTACATCTGGTGGTGTGCAAACAGAAATGAGGGCGGTTTGGTTATCACAAAATGGCCAAATCTATGTGATTCTTTGTGGAGCACTTCCATCAAATTTTGAAAATCAGCAAAAAAACTTTAATCTAACCATAAATAGTTTCAAGGTTCAATAAGTCCATGTTTAATTCTTGGATATTAATATAAATTCTCTCAAACAAATTAAATTTATTTTGATTACAAAAATGTTTAAATAATAGATTAAAATTGCTCCTTTTAGCCATATTCGATGAATTTCCAATTTTATTAACAAGCATCAAATGCAAAAATTATATAATAGAGACAGCCATACACTTATATCTGTTAAAGTTATAACTATATAGACAGAGTAGTGAGCCTCAAAATAATCATATATCTGCTTTTATTTTAGCTGAATCTTTGAAATTTAAAACTTAAACTCTCATGGATTATTCAATAGGTCATAATCAACTACTAATAAGAATTAAAATTAATACTAACAATTCAATCTTTAAAATTTAATATATCTTTATTTGAATCTTCATATCCTAATCTAAAACTTAAAGATTAGTTAATTGAATACAGTACTAATTCAAGATTATCAAAAAAAAGAAGAGGAGGAATGTAAATGGTATTGCCAGTCTGCGATGTCTGTCTCAAGAGCGGAATGCTATGTCAAGGGTGTGAAAATAAATTAAAAAGTGGTGAGATCACACAAATGGACTTGGACATTGCTAAAATACTTTATAAATTAGGCGAAGGTAAAATAGGATTTAAAAAGACCATAGAAATAGGCGACACAGTTATAATTGTTACCGAGAAGGAACAAGTAGGAAAACTCATAGGAAAAAGCGGTAAAATAGTTAGGGAAATATCACATAGTATTGGAAAGAAAGTGAGAGTAGTGGGCGAAAATTCAGATCTACGTGCAGTAGCTAGGGATATACTAGCGCCAGCCAGACTTTCAGGGATAAATATAATCTATGGCAAAGAAGGTCAGAAAAAATATAAAATTAGAGTTATGGCTGAGGATTCTAGAAGAATACCCGGCAGATTAGATTTTTTAAATAGCATAATCAAAGAACTTACCTCTGAAGATACTCTGGTAGTGGTAGACAGAAAATAAGTTATAATAAATACACTACAAAAATTTTTGAAAAATCAGATGTTGATTATATGGAAATCGTGCTTTGCGTTACCGGTAGCATTGCTGCAATAGAAGCAGTCAAACTGGCGAGAGAACTTAAAAGACATAAAATAGAGATAAAATGCTTCATGAGCGATGATGCATGTGAAATCATCCACCCTAACGCTATGGAATTCGCCACTGATCAAGAAGTGACATCAGAACTCACAGGTAAAATCGAGCATGTGAAATATGCACAATCAGATTTAATACTGGTGGCGCCGGCTACTGCTAATGTAATAAGCAAATTAGCTTGTAAAATTGCAGATAATCCTATTAATACTCTTTTAATTACAGCTTTTGGATATAAAACCCCTATAATATTTGTTCCATCTATGCATTATTCCATGTATCAGGCTATCTTAGAAAATATCCATAAATTAGAGGATGAGGGAATAACTTTCATAAAGCCGAAAATTGAAGAAAATAAAGCTAAATTTCCAGATATTAATGATATAATATTTTATGCCTTAAGAGAAACTTCTGATAAATCTTTACAGGGTAAAAAAATTTTAGTGAGTGCTGGTGCAACCTACGAGGAGATAGATCCGGTTCGTGGAATAACTAACAGGAGCTCCGGGAAGATGGGAGTGGAAATAGCCAGAGAAGCCTTTATAAGAGGGGCTGAGGTTACAATGCTCTGTGGTAGATTGGATATCCAAGTGCCCAGTATTTTCCGGGTAGTTAATGTGGAGTCAACCGAAGAAATGCAACTCGAACTGAAAAATCTATTAACAAAAAATGATATTTTCGTATCCGCAGCAGCAGTATCTGATTTTATTCCTGAAAAATCTGAACAAGATAATGCATATAAAATATCCTCAGAAAATGATATAACATTACATCTTAAACGTGCACCTAAAATAATAAATTCTGTAAAGAAAATAAACCCAGATATATTCTTAGTAGGTTTTAAAGCAGAATATAACGTATCTAGGGATCAATTAATTGATTCTGCTAGTAGAAAGATGAAGGAATCCGGCGCAGATATCATGATCGCTAACGATGTTGCTGTGAAAGGCGGTGGATTTGGTTCTGATAAAAATGAGATTATTATAATGGATGAAAATGTTTTTAGTGTCCCATTAACCTCAAAAAGGGAGATTTCGCAGAAAATTTTGGATAAGATTATAGAGAAAGTTTAATATTATTTTCTTTTTTAATACTAAACTATTTTAGATATTATTTAATTAATGTAGGATTTATATTAAAATCCGAATTCACAAACAAAACACATATGGTCTTTTTCATATGGTTCTAGATCAATTTTCTCTAGCACGTGAAAACCATTAGCATTTAACTTCGACTCTTCCTCTAGAAATACTTCACTAGGCTTTTTGGTAACATTTATACTTCTTGATTTTAACATTAGAATACCTAACCCATCTTTTTTTAAAAATAACCTCATATTATCAATGAAAAGCTCTGTCTGTTTGGGTTGGGCCACATCTGAGTAAATAATATCTACTTTTTCCATTAAATAAATATAATTTAAAGGTTTAGTTGCGTCATCTAAAATAGGAATCATATTACTCCGTAACTCGGATAAATCAACTAAATTCCGCATCATCCGGGGTGAAAACTCTACACAATAGATTAAACCTCCAGATGCTATGTCAGATATATGGGAAGGAGTGGTACCTGAAGATGCCCCTAAATAAAGAATTATAGAATCTATCTGGAAAGGAAAAACATCTAAACCGTTTAAAATAGCTGCAGCTAGTTTAGATCTTCGCTGATTCCATATTCTAAATTCTAATCCATTTATATTAACCAATTTCTCACCATAAACCTTTAATGTGGGTGTAAGGTTTGGAGTGNNGCTAAATGGTCATCTATTAAATAAACACCGATAAACTTTTCTTTAAAATCCATTCTATTTTTCCTTTATTGAATTAATTATGGGAATTGATTGAATATAAGAAATAACACAATAATAGGTTATTAAATTTAATAATACGTGTTAAATTTTTCTTTATATTTATCCTTCTTCTTTTTCTTCATTCTTTTTAGTTTATCTGATTTTAAACTTCTAACGGGCTTTTTAGGAAATGGATTTGCTTTTTGAATATCCAGTAATTTGATTTTGAAATTTTCTTCTATAGAATGATCAATGTCTCCTGAGAAAAAATCTTTCCGCACAGCTAGAGATATTTTAGATGCTAATGCACGGGCTATTTTCCCTCTNNTACTTGAATAGTTCCTGAAGGTAGCATGGAAAGTCTTTTAATTCCACCTACGTGTGCTATTAATTTAGCACCCAAGGATGCACCGACTAAATCCCGGAGGTTAGGTGCTAAATCTTCCATTTTCTCATCAATATAAACGGTAAGGGATTTTTTGGTTTTTTGCAGATGTTTTAGGGAATCTGCAAACTCCATTAACATTGAGATATCAAACTCGCTAATATCGGCTCCAATACTTTTTTCTATCTTTAAATCAGAATCCAGAATTTTTGAATCTATTATGGATTTTTTGTATCCATATTCTGCTACTATTTTAGTGTA
>PMNN01000170.1:0-983 GCA_003161815.1 Methanobacterium sp.
CTGTTTTTGTTAAAGGTGGTTTTGTTCACATTTAAATCACTCTTGTAGTTGAAGATGGCACCGCCAGATCCTGCGGTGTTATTAATGAAGGTGGTATTATAGACATTCATAGTGCAATACTGGTCATTGTCGATTGCACCACCAATATCATTTGCGATGTTGTTAGTGAATGTGCTGTTATAAATATTCAATGTAGCATAGTACTCGTTACAGATAGCACCACCATCATTGGTTACAGTGTTATTAGTGAAGTTGCTCAATTTAACATTCATAATTCCATAATTTTCGATTGCACCCGAATTTCCTGCGGTATTATTTGTAAATATGCTTTGGGTGATATTAAAATTACTATTAGCATCATTGAAGATGGCCCCGGCACTTCCTGCACTGTTATTTGTGAAAGTGTTGTTAAATAAATTCAAAGTACCTGTATTGTAGATTGCACCGCCACTGCCATAAATTGCATTGTTACCTGTAAAGGTGCTGCCAGTCACATTCAATATACCTTTAAAGTTGTATATGGCACCAGCATCACTGCCATACGCACCTGTTGCGTTATTAAAGCTGAATGTGGTGTTTATTACTGTGACATTACTTTGATAGTTGAATAGTGCACCGCCACTACCGCCAAATGTAGTAGCGTTGTATAGTGTTAAGTTTTGTATGTTAACATTTAATCCTTGGTCAATATTGAATATCCAACTGTTTCCCTGGGCGTTGATAATTGTGTTGGATTCATTTGCACCATTTATCGTCATGTTCTTATCAATAGTGATATTCGTATCTCCAGAACCCTCATAGATTCCACTAGCAATGTTCACAGTACCACCATNNATAAATTACACTATTATTAGCAGCAGCTGCAGCATGGCCGATGCCAAGAGAAAAAATCATTGCCAGACTAATAAGCATTAAAAAAATTAGAATTACTCTGTTTCCAGAAATTGATTGGAGTTGTGTAATTCCTTTTAAATTATTTAAAA
>PMNN01000170.1:1004-7198 GCA_003161815.1 Methanobacterium sp.
TAAGTTAGTTATTAGATAACCAAAAAAATTGATTGTTTATTAATTTTTATTATTATTAAATTTTTCTAAATAATTTTTTAAAAAAATCTAACTAGTAAATTCTACCGCTTTGAGAAGCTTCGACTTAGAAACTAACTGAGAAAAAGCATGGAAAGATGTTGAAGAATATACAGCTAAAAAAAGAGAAAACGATTGGAATAAGCTCAAAGGCACGCTATTTGAATAATTCCTAAAACGGATTTAAGAATATTCAATAATAATAGACTTTATTTTTTATTTAATGAGAAGTTAATAATAATTTCAGTTCCACAAAGGATAAAATACCAGAATATGATGGATATTGTAGACACCACCACTAGGAATTTAACCACATTGCCAAAGAAGGAATACTCAAATACCTATTAGATTAAAAAATACACATACCTGCTAAAAATGCTAAAACAATGAGAATATATTTATATAATGATGAAATAACTATTATTAAATTAAATCCCGTATCAAAGTTCAATATAATTTTTATCTGTTTACAATTATTCAAAATATGCTAAAAGTCCTCGTTAAGAAAGATGCTCGTGTATAAAGAACTAGTAAACAAATAATAAACATGTTGATAGCATAAATATGAGATTAAAATAAATAAATTCATCATTCACCTCTATTCTAAAGGTGAGCAAATTGGAAAAAACCAGACTAGTTAATTTTGTAGCAAAGGTTATGGAAGAATCCGGGTTCAAAGCCTATAAGAACTTTCAAACATCTCGTCATATAATAGATATTTATGGTGTTCTGCCCACAATTTTGGGAGATATTGGTATTGTAGTGGCTGTTAAAAATTATGANNATTGTGATATTTAGCAGTTCATATTTCACTGGAAGTGCAGTTGATTATGCAGATAAAAGAAATATAAAGTTGATTGATAAAGATGGCCTAATGAAACTGGCTAAAAAGTTCTCTAAAAAAAATTTAGAAGAATCTGAAGCCTCTGATGAAGATGACTCGATGGAATCGGGAAGTTATACTCCTCCTTCATCATCAAGTTCTTTATCATTTTTAAAGGGAGGAAAAAAGAGTTTAAATAAAGGCGGAGGTTCTGGTAGAGGAAATATTAACATTACTTTAGGACCTACCAAAGCAATTTTAAGCAACACCATTGCCCTTATTATAATCGTTTTACTTTTATCTTCTATATTAACTTATATTGTAGGCTTGAATTATAAAAATACTGCTTATATTGGTATGACGAAAATAATTTCTTCAGCTATATTATCATATGGCCTAGTTTTAGTTTTAGAAAGAGATTTAATGTCACTATTAGTAAAGGGAACCATTGTATTCTTTGTATCACTTATAATATACGTGATCCTAATTTTAATTGGAGTGTAAAAAAATAATCTCTTAATTTAATTCTTGAATAAAAATTTAGGATTTTAGGGAATAAAATTTTTTGAATGGGCTCGAGGAGATTCGAACTCNNTACCCCTAGACCACCGGCCCTCTCATTTCAGTTATGGTGTGGAACGATATATAAAGTTTTTCCAAAATTTAAACCCAATTAGAAATTTAAATTCTATAAAATTTAATGAATAGTATTTATTAGAATAAATTCTAATCACGTATTATTATATTATGATTATTCTACATTAATGAGTTGATAATTTATGGCATTTGACGAATCAGGAAAAATATGGTTTAATGGTAAATTAGTTGAATGGATGGATGCAAATGTACACGTTTTATCTCATGTAATTCATTATGGTTCCAGTGTATTTGAAGGTATGAGATGTTACCGTACCCCGAAAGGATCCGCTGTTTTCCGTATGAATGACCACGTTAAACGTCTTTTTAACTCAGCCAAGATTTATAGAATGGACCTGGATTATTCAATGGAAGAATTCTCTCAAGCCATTATAGATACTATAAAGATTAATGAGTTAGAAGAATGTTATATCCGGCCAATTATATTTAGAGGATATAATGAATTAGGTATTCATCCTTTGAATAACCCTTTAGATTCTATAATAGCAGTTTGGAGCTGGGGTGAATATTTGGGGAAAGAAGCTCTAGATAAAGGGGTGGATGTAGGAGTTTCTACTTGGAGACGTATGGCTCCCGATACCATGCCCAACATGGCAAAAGCAGGAGCGAACTATATGAACTCTCAGCTTGCTAAAATGGAATCTGTACTGAATAATTATCAGGAAGCTATAATGTTGGATTATCAGGGCATGGTAAGTGAAGGAAGCGGAGAAAACGTATTTCTTATCAATGACGGTGTTTTGTACACTCCCCCAGTATCAACATCCATTCTTCCAGGCATAACCCGAAATTCTGTAATCACATTAGCTGAAGATTTAGGAATAAGAGTTAAAGAGGAGTTAATACCTAGAGAAATGCTTTACATCGCGGATGAAGTGTTCTTAACTGGAACTGCTGCTGAAATCACGCCTGTCAGGTCGATTGACCAAATTAAAATTGGAGAAGGAGTAAGAGGAGAAATAACTAAAAGATTACAAGCCGCATTTTTTAATGTCATCAAAGGAGAAGTTCCAGATGATCACGGATGGCTTACCTTCGTAGATTGACGTATAGATCACATAATTTAACTAAATAGAATCTTTTGATATAAATTTTTTTTAAATTTATCCACCAAAATTTTTTTTTGAATTAAATAAATAAAATTAGGATTTACTTAACTTCTTTTCGCTTAAATATAGTAAATTATTTAAATCATTATTCTACAGATTAACATGTGCATTTTATGCATATAAAATGTAAGGGGGGTGTTTAGAAATGGCAAATCCAATATTAGCAGCAATAATATCTTTCTTCTTTGCAGGATTAGGACAAATATACGCAGGCAAACTACAAAAAGGAATAATAATGTTCGTTATTTATTTAATACTAGGAGCTTTATACTATTTAGTAAGCCCATACATTGGCATTATATCTCTTATATACGGAATATACGCAGCCTACGACGCATACCAAATTGCAAAAGCACCTGCATGAATTAAATCAGCATCTATAAAACAATAAAAAGTAACATGAACATTTTTAATAAAACCATTGATCTCAGATAACTTATACATCTTAATTTTCTTTTTTTTAATTAAATACAGGATTAATAAACCAACTATAGATCATATTAAGCTTAATATCATTATATTCATAAACTGCTTTTAGAATAATTCTAAGCAGATTTCCTCGGTTTTCTTTCGAATAGCATCCATTGAAATCCCTTTAAGAATCGAAGCCATCATAGCGCCTCCTGCACCTACTCCCTCCTTAACTGAACCATTAAGATAATTTTTCAGGCCATGGCTCTTACATTTTTCAAATTGCGGATCCACAGAAAATATGGGTGTATCAGCAATCTGTCGTGATATATAATTTATATCAGATGATTCATCCTCCGCTACATATTTGGTGGTAGCTATGGAAAGATTATTCCAATCAAATCCTGTTACTACTTCTTTAATAATTGCACATACTGCAGTCATTTGAGTACCGCCAGCCAAGGTTACAGGTATAGAACTACCCGCTACTATTCCCGCTACAGCAGGGATCATGGGGTCTCCCAAAATTTCTACGGCCTTAAAAGGCTTTGATGCCAGTTCCCCGGCTGTAAATCCTGACGCCTTTAATCCAGAAGCTACAATATCCTGTTTCAGTTCGTGAGGATTATTAGGCATGCTTCCGCTGACTTTATAATTTCCATCATAGCCCATTGCGGTTAGAACTCCCAATGCAGTTGTGGTTCCTGCGGGTGTGCTTTCACCTATAAAAAGATGGTCCGTTAGTTCAGAAAGGGTTTCTCCCAGAATTTCACCTCTAATAAATATTTCTTCAACATTGGATACCGCCCTTCCAGTTTGTATATTTCCGCCAGGTTCAGAATTAATATTTAGATAAGATAAATCCGGTTTAATTGCAGCACCTGCATCAGCCACTAAAAAAGGTACATCGGCCAGTTCTAGTGAAGCTTTGGTTATAACAGCAGGAGTTGGAGCAGTTGTCCCTTCAATGATAGTTCTAGGTATCTCCGTTAGGCATCGGGGTTTTCCATGTATTATTAACTCCACATCAGCTGCAGGTGTGTAATCTGTAAGCTCCGGAGTAACTCCAGCACCGGTAATTCCAGGTATATTAGAAGTTCTAGTACTGGCTATTACACATAAAAAGAGAACATCCACATTTTCCAATTCTGGAAGATTACTTGATGAGCCAAATTGTCTAATAATGTTTCTCATTTATTACACCAATAAAAATTATTTAGATTATGATACAAATAAGATAACAAAAGGTTTATGAGTATATAAATTATTATTTTAACTCTAAATTTTATAATTCAATTTCCATATGATTGCTTAATATACAATTAATTAATTTCCTAAGTTATAAAATTTGAGAGTTTAAAAAAAATTGACTAAATTTAAAATAATTATAGGTGATTTTTGATGATCTGTATTGGAATTGAAGGCACTGCTGAAAAAACCGGGGTTGGAATCGTGAATTCATCAGGCGAAATCCTGGCGTCCCAAGGAAATTCTCTCATACCCACTAGTGGCGGAATACACCCCCGAGAAGCAGCTGAACACCATGCAGATGCCATCATCCCACTTATTAAAGATGCTCTATTTGAATCTAATCTTCAATTGGAGGATATAGACTTGGTTGCATTTTCTCAAGGTCCGGGGTTGGGACCTGCACTGCGTACGGTGGCTACTGCTGCTCGTTCTCTTTCTCTGGCTTTGAATATTCCAATTATCGGGGTTAATCATTGTATAGGTCACGTGGAAATTGGTCGTCTCACCACAGGGGCTCAGGATCCCGTGACTCTTTATGTGAGTGGGGGAAACAGCCAAATAATTGCGTTTGATGGGGGAAGATATCGTGTTTTTGGGGAGACTCTCGACATTGCTTTGGGTAACTGTTTAGATCAATTCGCTAGATCAGTGCATCTCGGACATCCTGGAGGACCCTTGATAGAAGAATTAGCTCATGATTCGAATAACTATATTAAACTTCCTTATACAGTTAAAGGAATGGATTTATCCTTTTCAGGGCTTTTAACTGCTGCTTTAAGAAAGTATGAGGGTGGGAGAAGTTTGGAGGATGTCTGCTACAGTCTTCAGGAGACTGCTTTCTCTATGGTGGTGGAAGTTACAGAAAGGGCTTTAGCCCATGCAAAAAAGCGGGAAGTAATGCTCTGTGGAGGTGTTGCAGCTAACAGCAGACTTAGAGAAATGGTATCTGTGATGGCAGAGGAGCACTACACAGAATTTTATCAACCACCGATTAAATATTGCGGAGATAATGGGGCCATGATCGCCTGGATGGGTCAGTTAATGTTTCATTATGGATTAATACCTAAATTAAAGGATACCAGGGTTATTCAGCGTTACCGCACAGATCAGGTAAATGTACCATGGATGAAAACATCATCAAGATTGTTAAAATTACCAATAGAATTATTAGATAAGGGTGCTGAGGCCAACATCTATAAAGGAGAATGGTTGAATCATGATGTTTTAAAGAAGGACAGAGTTTCAAAAAATTATCGAATAAAAGAAATAGACTATTATTTAAGGAAAAAGAGAATGAAACATGAAGTCAAGCTCCTGAATGATGCGAAGAGTTGTGGTGTAATCACCCCACTGATATATGATATTGATAAAAAAGAGAACTCCATAGTAATTGAGAATATTGATGGAATTATTTTAAAATACGTCTTTGATGAAGCAGAGGTCCCAGAGATACTATTATTTTGTGAAAAAATTGGAGAAAATGTTGCTAAACTCCATAACTGTGGAATAATTCATGGTGACCTCACAACCAGTAATATGATATCTCGTGGAGATGATGTTGTGTTTATTGATTTCGGTTTGGGTAAGATTTCTGATTTAGTGGAAGATAAAGGAGTAGATCTGGTGGTGTTTAAAAAAGCTCTTTATGGAATTCATTATGATATTGCTGATGAATGTTTCCAATCCATTCTAAAAGGATATATGATTGCCAGTGATTATGATAAAATATTAGCTAAGATAGAGAATATTGAAGGACGGGGACGTTATATTAAATAATTCTCTTTAATATCATTTTAATATAATATTCAAGTATAATTTTAATTCTAAATTCATTTTAAAAAAAAAGATAGAAGTAGTATCATGAAGATAACATTTATAACTGGTAA
>PMNN01000218.1 GCA_003161815.1 Methanobacterium sp.
GAAGTTCCCCATAGATATGTTAAACATATCCCTAAATTAATATTCGGGGATACTTATGAATTTTTAACGGAGAAAAAGTATTCACCTTTAAGGGATGCTAGTGAATTTTCAACAGCTATCAATGCCTGCGGCCGTCACCAAAATCATGAAGTAGCCCTCGAAGTTTTGAAAGGTGATAGAGGAGTTGCATTGGATAATATGGATAGTTTAGCACGGAAACATCGGAGATATTTAGCCCAGAAAATGGAGTGGGTTAGGAGGGAGGATCGGATAACTCAACTAGAGAATCTGCAGTATTTTAATGGTAATGAAATAAAAAGTGAGGTTATTGGAACCATAGCCGGGATGATTTTAAGTTATGGTGACTGGAAAAAACCAATAATAGGTTTTACAGATATTAATAGTGAAAAATCGGGTATTAAGGTTTCACTGCGTTGTTCACGTTTACTGGCTCATGATGGCATTCATTTTGGGAATATTATTAGGAAAGTTGCGGAGAAAGTGGGTGGTAGTGGAGGAGGTCATTCCGTGGCGTGCGGAGCTTACATACCAGAGGATAGCAGAGATAAATTCCTCCGAATATTTAATGAATCATTAAATGGTGTAATTTAACAGGATTTCTAAAATTTAGATTGATAGTATATACAAAAAATGGTATGTGGTGAATAATTATTATGAAGGTCTTTAAAAAGAAAGGAGAACTCACCAGGTTCCAAATATTGGCTGAGATTGCTAAACAAGAGCCTCATCTGCGCCAGAAAGATATTGCGGAAAAACTGGGTATAACCATTCAAGCAGTTTCGGAAAACATTAAAAGCTTAACTGATGATGGGTTTGTTGAGACAAGTAAAAGACCTGCAAATTATCGGATTACTAAAAGGGGAATTGAAAGAGTTAAAAATGAAGCGATGAACCTCCGGAAATACGCTGACCAAGTACTGGATACCATGAATACTTATAAATCCATATGGCCCGCCATCGCCCGGGAAGAATTAAAATCAGGAGATAAAATCTGGCTGGAGATGGAGGGAGGAACCCTTTACGCCACAACTCATAAAACATCAGCCCATGCAGAAGTGCTTAACAATGCTAAAAAAGGTGAAGATGTAGCTTTAATTAAATTAGGTGGCATAATAGAACTTGAATCGGGATATGTGGTGATTATTAAACTCCCCACCATAAATCAGGGTGGTTCACGTGCTTCTGACTTAAAGAAAATAGAAGAAATATATTATGATAAGCAGAGGAGATTTGACCGGGTAGGTGTAATGGGAACTGTTTCACGAGCTGTTACTAATAAACTAAATATTACAACTGACATTGAATTTGCAACACCACAGGCAATAGTAGCTGCAGCTAAAAGAGGGTTAAACGTGTTAGTATTTGCGGTTGGCAAGATGACGAACACTATCACTCGGAAACTGGAAAACGAAGGAATTAACTACATCATCGAAGACGTTGAAAAATAAGGTTTAATATCTGGATTAAAAATTATGTTTAATTAATAATTCACATCAAATTTATGAATGGTAATTTTTTAGCAAATGTTGAAATTTTTTTAAAATAATAATATGATGTTAAATACTAATGGAATCATGACTTAAGGATTTAAATGAGTTCATATTGCTTTTTGTAAGGTAAGAGTAAATAATCTTTAATCCAAAAAATTTTTGTGTATTCTAATTTTTTTTATTAAAAATAAAAATAATTATTTTGATATAATAAGTTATAATCCAATATTAACATTAACACCTCCCTCTGATGTTCTACGTTTAGATGGTACATGGTATACTTTAAATTTAACTCAAACTGAGGAAAACCGGAAACAGAATGCTATTATGGCTCATGGCACTCAAATATCCGAATCGAAAAATACTTATTATCATTTGATAGAACTAATGAAATTTTTTCAGAGTATCCTATAATACCATTACAGAAGATAGATAGTGTTGATTTCAGTTTAGGAGGTTCATCCTTCGATGATTTGAAGTATGAGTCAAAAACAGGTGCATTATTACCATCCACGACTTTATCATCTCTAGGTGCGACTTATGATGATAAATATGTTTATTTATTTCTGAAAACGTCAGGTAGTATGAATCAAAAGTTATTCACGTATGATTACTATCTGAGACTTTATAATGGGACAAATTTTGATAGATTAGATATAACTGTTCATAATGGAAAAGCTAACTATGATTTAATGGCTGATAATAGTATTCAGTCAAATGAGAAGATTTTATATGAAACCATGAATGGTTACTTAGTATGGAAATTCCTATAGAACTTTTCACGGGAAATGAGTTATTCATGATGAGTGCGGATATTAAGGTTCCTGGTAATTATACTGCAGATGAAACATCTATGAAAATTTTTGAATTACCCCCCTCCAGTAATTCGCTACAGATTTTAGATGGAAATTACTTAGAATTTTTGTTTAATACTAAATGGGATTAGAAATTGTTTAGAATTTATTTCTTTTTAGAAAATGTAAACCCGAAACACTATATTTATACTAAGTTTTTTTATATGAATTTACAGCCGAAATTATCAACTTTAGAAATTATAGCACCTTCAACACTGGTGTCAGGAGTTTTAGATAATGCAAATGCGGTGTTACCAAGCATGGCCATAGAAGCACCCATGGTTTCATCTTCAAATACCTCAATCACCTCATGAAGCTCAGCATTTATTAGTGAAGTCTCTTCAGCGAATTTCCGGGATAATTTTAGGAAAACTCCTAGGTCAGGCCTTTTTAAAAGCTCATCTAATAGTCTACCGCCTGTTTGATTAATTCTTTTTTTATAGTAGGGATCTTCAATTATTTCCGAGGTTGCAATTTCCCCTAAAGTTTTACTTATGATAAAAACCTCTTCATCTCGATTTTTCTCGATGATTCTATCTGTTCTTCCAATTCCAGGAGAACCCTCTTTTAGTCTTAATACTATTCCACCTGTTATCTCTGCTATCACGTCACCTAATCCACTCTTCATTTCAATCTCGGCTAGATGGGCTATGGAAGCTGCTTTATTAAATGTTAAGGATAGATCAAGTGTTTTAACTATGGCTAGGGATGTTCCCAGAGCACATGCTGCGGAGGTTCCAAAGCCTGTGCTTATTGGGACTTGAAATTCATGTTTAATATTGATATTCTTATCTTCTAGTTTAAAATGAGTTTTTATAAGATCAATGGTTTTATAAGTAATTGATGCATTTTTAGGGTCGGATTTACCATTTATTTTAACTTGGACATCTCCTACTCCATCTTCTATTTTAAGTTCGGTTAGAACCCCTTTATCTATAACTACTCCTGCACCTCTTGATCCTTTATAGAGGGGATTTTGATGGTCAATAATTTCAAAAAACCCTGTTATATGTCCGGGTACGAATATAGAACATTTCATTTTATAATCACTACACTTCTATATGGAAAAAATATCTATTAACTTGTTCTACAAAATTTTAAGATCTAAAGAAAAAAAATTGCATTAATGAGAACAGAATTAGAGCTTGTATCAAAGCATATTAAAAAACAGAACGTCTTTTATTACACTCGATTATTTAATGTTTGAGTTCATATTATTATTTTGAGGGTAGATATATTACTATTTAAGATTATAAATTAAAAATAAGTATTATGAAAGGATAATGGGAGGATTCTTTACGAGCAAGAGAATAGATTTTCATACTCATAGTATATTTAGTGATGGTGAGCTTCTTCCTTCAGAGATAGCTAGGCGTGCGCAGGTTCTTGATCATGAGGCGGTGGCTATAACTGATCATGTGGATTCTTCGAATATTAATAGTGTGGCGAATGTTATTAGCACTGTTATTGATATTCGGGATAATTGGGATATTGAAATTATTCCAGGAGCCGAAATAACNNTTTCACCGCCGTTAATTGCCCAGAAATTGATATTTTAGCTCATCCCGGGCTTATAACAATTGAAGAGGCAGAAATTGCCAGAGATAATGATATTGCATTGGAGTTAAGCTCTAGGAGGGGTCATTGTCTTGCTAATGGCCATGTGGCTCAGGTTGCATTGGACGTGAGAGCTAATCTGGTTATGGATACTGATACTCATGCGCCTCAGGATTTGATATCTTATGATACTGCTTATCAGATAGCTTTAGGTGCTGGTGTACCTGAAAAAGAGATTTATAAGATTTTAAGAAGTAATCCGGTGAATATTTTAAAGAAAAAAGGTTTAATATAAAAAAAATTAATTTAATTTATTTAATATTTTTTTTGTTAAAGTACAACATTTCAGGGAAAAACTTAATTATTAGATGAAACATAATAAAGGATAGGTAAGGGGTGTAAAAAGGATGAATGATAAACTTCAGGGTATAATATACATTATAATTGCCATTCTAATAATAGTGATAATGCTAGAAGTTCCTTGGTTTTATGTCTATTTAATATTGATAATAGCCATAGGATTACTAATAGCAGGAATTTATCTACTTCTTTTAAAAAGTAGATATTGATTTATCCCTTTTTTTTATTTATTTAATTACAGTGTATTCGAGTACTAAATCTTCTCCTAGTCTATAATTTTTTTCTAATTTCAATTTGAAAGCGTCCTTCATATCATCTAATCCTTCTCCTCCAACTAATGTTTTAGCATTCACTCCTCCAACTATCAAGGGAGCTACACATACTCTAACTTCATCAACCAAACCATCCTTTAGCATGGAATAGTTCAAAGTGGATCCTCCCTCAAGCATTAAAGTTCTCACTCCCCGCTGAACCAGTTCATTCATGAGTATATGGAGATCAACTTTATCTTCACCACTTAAAACTACATCTACGTTAGCTCCTTTATATTTTAATCCATTAATGTTTTCATGTGATGCTTTCTCGGTAACAGCGATTAAAGTGGGGGCTTCATCATTTAATATACGAGCTTTTAGGGGAGTCCTGGCTCTGCTGTCCACAACTATTCTTAAAGGATTATCTGATTTTTCTGCAGGTATTTTATGAATTGTTAAACGAGGATCATCCGCGAGTACCGTGTTTATTCCAACCAAGATGGAGTCTAAATCCTTTCTAAGCTTATGAACTCTTAAAAGATCTTGTGAACCAGAAATCTCTGAACTTCCTTTTTTAGTGACTATCTTACCATCCAATGTCATAGCAGAGTTTAATATTACATATGGTTTCATACCATCCACACCCAAAAACAAAATTGAAATAATTTTTTTTAGAATTAATCTTTTTTTCTAAAGAGATAAATTTCTTTGTTAAAAGTCTATTAAAAATTTATTAATTTAATCCATTATTTAATAATTTATAAATAAATCAATTTAAAAATATAAAAATAGTATCAGAAAGGAATTAAAGAAGAGGAAAGATTAAAAATGAACGATCATCGTTATCAAGCAGGTAAGAAAAATCTTGAAAAAATGAATGATAATGGATTTAAAAGATTGAAAAAAAGTTTAGATGATATTGCCCCTGACTTAGTACGTTTTGTAGTGGAATTTCCTTATGGAGATATTTATTCACGTCCAGGGCTTGATTTAAAATCCAGGGAAATTGCAACTGTAGCTGCTCTCACAGCGTTAGGTAATGCTCAACCTCAACTGCAAAGCCATATAGAAGGTGCTTTAAATGTAGGATGCACTCGTGAAGAGATTATAGAAGTTATAATCCAAATGGCAGTTTACGCAGGGTTCCCCGCTTCTATAAATGGCATAACAGCAGCAAAGAAAGTCTTTGAGAAACTTGATTGCGAAAAATAAATTACATGTTATTTATTTTTAGATTCCAAAAATTTTTTTAGCATTCTTTTCTGTTATTTTATCAACTTTACTTCCGGGTAATGATTTTATCTCAGCAATTTTTTTAATTACTTCCTCAACAAAAGAAGGTTCATTTCTTACGCCTTTAAATGGTGATAAATATGGACTATCTGTTTCTGTTAACATGTTTGAAAGTGGCATATCCTTAATAAGTAGTTGATGATCCTTCGAGAAGCATATAATTGTTGAAAATGAAAGGTAGTAACCTTCATCGACTATTCTACTTGCTGTTATCGCATCACCACCGTAGCAGTGAAATATAATATTGGGGATGGATGAATATTTCATTATCATATCCAAAGCTTCCTTTTCAGCATCCCGTGCATGTATGACTAAAGGTAATTCATATTCATCTGCTAATTCAATGAATGTTTTAAATACCCTTATTTGTCTTTTTCTGCTTTTTTCATTATTCAGTTCATGATAATCAAGTCCGGTCTCACCAACCGCCACGATTTTATCAATATTTTGTTTTATTTCATCTAATGCTTTTTCAATTATATTATAATCGGCTTTTGATGCGTTTGATGGGTGAAATCCTAAGGTGGGATAGAGAAATCCCCTGTATTCATCCATTAATTTTAATGTACGCCGATTACCACCTAAGCTTGCGCCGGAGTTTATTATAGCCTTCAATTTCTGTTGAGCCCTATCCATCACTTCTTGCCGGTTCTTATTATATTCTTTAAAATCAATGTGGCAATGAGAGTCTATCATAAATTATTCCTCAAATTTGTAAATGGGGAAAACTCGATATTAAACTTGATTAGTCAAAAAATTAGAATTATATTTCAGATCCCATATCGTCTTTCTCTTTGTTGATATGACCTTAAAGCCCGTAGGAAATCTACTTTCCTGAGTTGGGGCCATAAACTATCGCAGAAGTATAGTTCACTATATGATGATTGCCATAATAAGAATCCGCTAAGTCTTTCCTCGCCACTGGTTCTTATTATCAAGTTGGGATCTGCAAGTCCTGCAGTGTAAAGGTTTTCATTTACTGTTTTTTCATCTATATCTTCAGAAGTGATTTTTCCTTCTTGAACTTCATTTGCAATCTTTTTTATTGCATCGACTATCTCTAAACGTCCATCATAACCTATAGCAATATTGACTAATCTTTTATTATAGTTAGATGTGGATTTTTCAGCTATTTCTATTGCTGTTCTTACATTATCGGGCAGTAACTCTAATTGACCTACAGCCTTTATTTTCACTTCATTTTTATGAATCTTCTTATTTTGAGCTATGCTTTCAAAATTCTCTTTAAAGAGATTCATCAAACCTTCAACTTCATTTTTAGGTCTCTTAAAATTCTCGGTTGAGAAAGCGTAAACTGTAACTATTTCTATTCCTAAATCAACACACCAATCCAAAAACCGTTCCAGAGTACTTATACCACGTCTATGACCCTCAATAGGGTCCATACTTCCCTGGATTCTTGAGTATCTTCTGTTACCATCCATTATAATGGCCACGTGTTTGGGCATGTTTTCCGGTCGTAGATTCCTTGAGATGTACCACTCGTATACTGTGTAAATTGGTTTTAGTACTGACATTTGCACCCTTTGATGATAATTATTAATGCTGTTTATTCTTTTATTCTTAAATCTGCCAGGGATTTAGCAAATTTTAATGCTCTTACGTATCCTTCTACATTTTGTGATCGAGATGTATCAACTAGTATTTGCCTGATTCCCAGGGTTATTGCACCATGACTTTTCCCAGAATCTAGAAAAACAAGTGATCTGAATATTAAATTTCCGGAAATACCATCAGGAGCCAGAATAAAGTTTGCATGATCGGCTATTGCATTTTCTATTGATATATAGTAATGTTTAACGCTATATTTATCCCTTGTGATCCTGGTTAAACTCTCTCCTTGGGCTATTGATTCATCAATCTTCCTGCTTCTCCCAACATCCTGACTCCTACCACCAGATAATACTGCTATTTTAGGATTCATACCTATTTTTTTAAGGAATTCAGTGGCTAACTCTATTATCTGAATTTTCTGAGATAATAAATCTCCTTCATCAATACCTACGGGTGCTAAGAAGAATTTATGTTCATTAACTTCTAGGAATGCTGCACGATAAATATTCTCATATTTATGCTTCAGTTCTGCCATTACAATAGAAGCTTCTAGGGATCCCCTCACAAATGCATCAGCTTCTTCATTTAAAATTAGTTCCGCGAATTTTTCTTCAGAATCAGTTAAAAACACTGGGAATTCTACCTGGTGGGCTGCTTCCACTATATTTTTATTTTCTCCAACACCAGCTACTATTTTCATATTAATCTTNNTCATGCATCAGGGATATGAAGCAGCATTCAAACTGACTGGGAGGTATGAATACACCCGACTTTAGGAGATTGTGGAAGTATTGCTTAAATTTATTTGTATCAGATGATTTAGCATCCATATAATTCCATACCATCTTATCTGTGAAGTATAATTGGAACATGGAACTTAAACCTGCTACTTTAAAGTCTAAATTATAGTTATCTAGTATATTATTGATTCCGCTGCGAATATAATCTCCTTTATGATTTAATTCTTCATAAAAATTATGATTGAGCAGTTTCAATGTAGTTAAACCTGCAGTAATTGATATAGGATTCCCATTGAATGTTCCAGCCTGATAAACACCACCAAATGGTGTAAGCATCTCCATTAACTCCTTTTTTCCTGCTAAAGCACCCATTGGGAATCCGCCACCTAAAATCTTTCCCAAAGTAACTAGATCAGGAGTTATTCCAAAGTATTCTTGAGCTCCTCCTTCAGCAACTCTAAATCCCGTTATAACTTCATCGAATATTAAAACAATATTATTTTCAGCTGTTATTTCACGTAAAAATTTAAGGTAACCTTCCTGTGGCTGAATGCAGCCAATATTACCCATCACTGGCTCTACAATGATGGTTGCTATTTCATCTGATTGTTTTTCAATAAGTTCACTAACTGCTTCTCTAGAATTGAAGGGAATCACTAATGTGTTCTTTGTGGTTTCTTCAGGCACTCCTAATGAATCCGGCATCCCCATTGCTCCCGAGCCAGATTTTACTAGTACATAATCATGAGCTCCATGATAAGAACCTTCAAATTTAACTATTTTTTTCCGTCCAGTGAACGCTCTAGCCAGTCTAATTGCACTCATAGTTGATTCTGTACCAGAATTTACAAATCTCACCATTTCAGCACAGGGGATTTTCTTTACAACCAGTTTTGCTAGTTCTATCTCCTTTTCAGTGGGTACGCCATATGCTGAACCTAATTCAAGCTGTTCTTTAACTGCTTCAATAACTTGTGGATGAGCGTGACCTAAAACTAGTGGCCCATATGCTAGGCAGTAATCAATGTAACTGTTTTTATCCACATCATAGATATATGGACCTTTAGATTTTTTCGCAAAGAAAGGATAAGGTGTATAAGCTCTTACAGGGGAGTCAACTCCTCCCGGAAGAAACTTCTGAGCTATCTGAAATAATTCTTCTGATTTCAACTTTATCAATACTCCCTAAAAGATTTCAAGTTTATATAAAAAAAATTTCTTTTTAGATTTAAATTAGATTTATTAATGAATTTATAGCTGCTACTGCAACTGGAGTCCCACCCTTAGGACCTTGGGTTATTAAATGAGGAATCTCTGTTTCATGTAGAGCTTCTTTAGATTCTGCTGCACCAACAAAACCTACAGGGACACCAATAACTGATTTAACTTTCATTCCATTATTTTCATATAATTTTAAAATTTCTAGTAATGCTGTTGGTGAATTTCCAATCACGACTATACCATTAAAACCTTTAGTTGCTGCAACTTGTATTGCCGCTGCTGCGCGTGTTATATCATTCTTCTTTGCAATTTTAATGGTTTTTTCATGATTTATGTAACATTTAACTTTTCCTTCGTAATTATTAACTCCGACTTTTACCATATTAATATCTGTCAGGATGTCTTTACCTTTCCTGAGAGTTTCTAAACTTTCTTTTACAAAGTCATTGCTAATTTTAGTTAAATCAGCGTATTCAGGGTCTGCAGTGGAATGTACAATCCTCTCTACTATGGATCTTTCTTCAGGCGTTAAATGCTGAGTTTTATCTTTTATTAGGGATTTCACTATTTTCCTACTTTTAATGGCTATATCATGACCCTGTTTAGTTGATGCACCCATTAACATGTTTATCAGTGAATAATTTGTTATTTTACTCATAATTATCAACAAACACAAAAAAATCATTTATTTGTATAATAATATCATTATTCTTTTATTGGTTAAATTTCAAGCTATTATAATTTTCACTCTTTACGTTAAATAATTCCACTAATTTTATTTATAAAAAAAATTAGTGATGAATAATTTTTTATTGTTTTCTACTGGTTGAATCTGTTAATTCATTAAAAACCCATAACCAATCTTCACTATGCATGACTACTACTTTATCACCATCTTTAAACCCTTCAACTTCGCCGGGAGAAATTTTTTCAACTATATCTCCTTTAATTTCCCCTACAAACATCCTAAAGCGTTTATCAACTTTAAATGTTATAAAATTCTTTTTATTATCTTCTAATTCATTATTTGACATCACGATTCATCTCAAATACTGATTGCTATTATTCTCTAATATTCTTTTTTTATGGAAATTTTTTGGAATTAAAAAATTTGTTATGTAGTATTCGCTATTATCTAATTAAATGAAGAATATAGATTCATGTAACTTAAGAAGTTGAATGCTCTAATTTGGGTTTCGATTTTTTTACTTCCTCAAACTTCACCACTTCAGTCTTAGCTAAACGATCTAAATAAAGCTTACGTGGACTTCCAAAGGCAAAACCAACAATTAAATCCACAATCAAAGGCAACCATAAAATTTTGGACAGATTCCTGATAAACGCCTTCATGTAACTCATATCACCATTCTGGGCTTTTACTTTGAGCTTCATAAGAGTTTTACCGGGAGTTGCACCGTATTTTCCCTCAAAATATGTGAAGTAAACTATTATAATAACAGCTACCAGGGGAAGCCAAAATCCTAAAACTTGGAATGAATTCGTAAAAGCTACCACAGGATATATCACGGCAACTAAAATCCATGAAAACAAAGATATAATCACTACATCAATTATTAACGCTACAAATCGCCTACTCCACAATCCCTGCATTTTTCACTCCCCAAATTAAAGTTTTTAAAAGATTAAATTTGTATTATGTAATTTAATATTTATAAATTTTTAATATAAAAAAATAAGAAACACCTAAGATGTAATGAAATTATACCGAATTATATATAATATGGAATAAAAATTAATGGAAAATGTAATAATAATTTGATTCAATAACTTAATCTCCACTTATCTTGAATAGATTTCCATATTAAAACTTTTTTTTTACGGTTCTGCTCAAAATAAATTTTATTTTTTTTTAGCATACCCGTGGTACAGGATCAGCTATGGGTTCTTCTAATATTCTTTTACCGCCTACAATTGTATTTAAAATCACATGCCGGTCTTGAGTTACTTCACCTATAATTTGGGCTTCTTTCCCGTATTTAGTTTTCCTGATTGCTTGAAGAATTTCCTCAGCTTTGTCTTTCTCCATACCCATTATCACTTTTCCTTCATTAGCCACTTCATAAGGGTCTATTCCCAACATTTCAGATGCAGCCACTACTTCTCTTTTAAG
>PMNN01000083.1 GCA_003161815.1 Methanobacterium sp.
TAACCTTTGCCTACGTTGGTGTGGTGGGAGTCCTGATAATACCTGCTTTGACATATTTAACTGTAAAATCATTAGCAGCTAATATTTCCCCTATGACAATGATAATGAGAATCTTCTCTGGAGAAACCATACCCTTCTGGCAATACTTTATATCCATAGCTTTCATTTTTTTGATTACCATAGTAACTTGTTGGATTTCAATAAAACTTTTTGAAAGGGATGATATAGTTTTTGGACCCAGACCCGGATTAATAAGACTATTTTTAGAATTAATTGGCTTTAAAAAGATTATTAAATGNNATGAAAAAAAAATTAGATTAATATAAATGAAGATTTAATTCAAATAAAAAATTTAATTAAATCAAATTTGCTGCTGAGTTATCGATAATATAATTAAATTAAGGATGGAACATTAGATGAAGATATTAACTCTTGCCAGAAAAGAGGCACAGGATATTCTTGCCAATAAAATATATATCCTGGTGATATTTGTCCAATTATTCATAGTCTTAGGAGCATTTGGTTTAGCGATTGTAAGTTCCATTGCAACTGACCCAGCTCTTCTAGACACTTATGGAATTACATCAACGCTTAATGTGGGAATATCCGAAAATTTGAATGGAACAGAATTAGCTCAGGATCTTGAAGCTCAGAAATTTAATTTAATTTACTATAAAAATACAGATAAAGCTTTGAAGTCTTTAGGGTCAGGGCTGGTGGCTGTTGTGAGTATTTCTCCGGATGGAGAAGTAACGGTACAAACTGACAACTCTAACGTTTTTTATCCTGTTGTTTCTCAAAAAATAGATAATGCAGTCAACAAATATAAATTAACTAAAAAACTTGAGGCAGCAGGATTAAATCAATCCGAAATTCAAATTATTCAAAATCCAGTCACCTTAACAGAGATAAATATCAACGATAATAATAAAAAAGCACCTATAGCCCTAGACAGCTCCTATTTTGTGGAAGTAATGTATGGTTTTATAATACCATTTGTTTTGCTTCTACCATTTTTCATGGCTAGTAATATTGTAACCGATAGTGTAGTAGGTGAAAGGGAGAGAAAAACCTTTGAAGTTCTTCTCATGACTCCTCTTTCCAGTTATACTGTAATGATTGGAAAAATTCTTCCCATTCTATTTTTTTCTATTCTTCAGAGCATGGCTTGGATTTTATTACTAAATTTGTTGAAAGTTCCCATTTATAATCCGCTTATTCTCATTTTAATCTTGTCCTTCGTAGGATTGGGATTCATTGGCGTTGGAATAATTATATCCATGCTAGTAGATAGTACTAAGGAGGCTAACTCTGCCATAACCTTGGCACTGGTGTTTGCCACTTTCATACTGTTCGTGCCGTTATTTATAAAGGCGCCTCTCTTTGAAGGGATTTTAAATTTCATACCTACTGTTTTAATAGTTAAAATAGCATCCACACCAATAGTAAATTCAGAATTATTATTATCATCTATCCCTACTTTTTTATTATCGACTGGAATTTTTTTATTAGCAGTTAGATATTTCAGGCATGAAAGAGCTATAAGACTATAAGAAAATAAAACTACCATATTTTTTTAGTTTTCACATTAAATAAATCACTAAACTCATAACCAAAGCAGATAAAAGAGGAATTGGGATATTATCATCTATTGGACTGTACGCTTCGGTTACAGCTCCAGATAAGGCCCCTAAAAATGCTGGATACAATGGAACTTGAGTTGATGCTACTAGAAAACCTACCACCAGAAAAGCCAAAGTACCTTCTAAAGTCTTTTTTTTCTGTAATGGAAGTTTAATCTTCCCAAAGTTACGCCCCACCAGATTTGATGCTGAATCTCCAAAAAGAAGTAATAGTATAGCAGCATTAGCCACGGCTATATTGAATTGAAAGAAAATAAGTGTGAGAATTATACCTATAAAGAAATAAGCAAACCCTCTCTCATCATCCCGTCTTTTTGCACCCTTCAAAATATTTGAGAAAAATATTACGTGATGATTTTTGTCTATACGAAACAATAACTCCATAAAAATTACAAAGCCAATACAGAGTATTATGAGGATTTCCGTTTTAAGGAAATAACTAAGAATAACAACGAAAACACCTGAAGCATGAATTAATTGCCGAAATAACTCTTTTTTCATTATAACATCAGGCCATAAATTTCTCTATAACTCCATGATATGATGCTTTAAGTTTAATAACAGGGATTTCCACTGAAGCATTATCTATAATCAGGGAATCACCTCTAACCGTGCCAATTACGGCTTTAGGAGCATCAATTTTATTTAATATTTCCTCAACAGCATCTTCTTTAACCGTTATTACATATCTTCCGTGGGACTCTGAAAATAGAATTTCAGAATTACTTAAGCCTTTCCCGGCTCCAGGAACATTTAAAAGATTAATAACACCACCTAAATGTCCAGATATCGACATTTCAGATATTGCTATTCCTAAACCACCAGTAGAACAGTCATGAACAGCTGTTACATTNNACCTTAGGAGGTTCACCATGCACTACACCGTGAATACACTTGTAATATTCGGATCCATCCAATTCTGAACGAGTGTCCCCAATAATTATAATTTTATCTCCTTCATTCTTAAATTCAGATGTTCGAATATCATTGATTTTCATTAAACCCGCTACACCTACAACAGGCGAGGGGTTTACAGTTACTCCTTCGGTTTCATTATAAAAACTCACATTACCACTTATAACTGGTGTATGGAACTTTTTTGCAACGTTTGACATTCCTTCCACACAATCTTTAAATTGCTGGAAAACCGCTGGTTTTTCCGGATTCCCGAAGTTAAGGCAATCCACTATACAAAGGGGCTGAGCACCCATAGAAATCACATTCCTCATAGCTTCACAAACAGCTCCCGCACCACCATGATANNTTTTAACAAGGCTTCTTCTAATTGCACATCTTCTGAATTTGGAAGTACATATTCTAAAGACTTTTTTAAAAATTTTTTATCTTCTTTCTTGAATGAGGGTGATTGGAGCTGATTAACGTATTCTTCAACCAGGCACGTTTCTCTTTCAATAATGGGCGGATCTGCTAGGAGTTTCGTGGGAATTTCTGCTACAACTTCATCTGCTTGTGTTATCATCAGAGATTCGGTGTCAGTTACTTCACCAATAACTGCTGCGGGAAGCTCAAATTTTTTAAATGTTTCCATCAACTTGTTAACATCCTTAGGATGAATTACAAATACCATTCTCTCCTGTGATTCGGATAACATGATTTCGTATGGTGTCATACCATCTTCTCTGAGAGGAATCTTGGTTAACTCGACAGTACCTCCGTTTCCACCTTTTGCCGACATTTCGGAGATGCAACATGTTAATCCACCCCCGCCAAGGTCCTTTAACCCATGTACATCGATTTTTTCTAAAGCCTCTAATGTAGCTTCTAACACTTGTTTTTTGGTAAACGGGTCTCCTATTTGTACGGCTGGCCGATCCTCTATCTCTGAAGTCGTGGTAAGTTCTTCAGAAGCAAATGTAACGCCATGAATGCCATCTCTACCAGTGCGACCACCCATTAGTACAAATACATCACCCACATTGGAAGCTATTCCCCGTACAATAGAATCTATATGCACGATCCCGGCGCATATCACATTCACTAAGGGGTTGTACTGGAAATTATCGTCAAATTC
>PMNN01000144.1 GCA_003161815.1 Methanobacterium sp.
TCGCAAGTGAAACGTGCCATTCCTGAAACGAAGTCAGGATCCCCAAATACGGCCACTTTTCTGTGATAATTGTAAGAATGTGCATCTACCATGGCGTCTACTAACCTACCACGATCTTTTTTTATTGATTCTGAAATTTCAAGATCTCCAAGTTCACAGACAGAATTTATAAAAGTATCTGTATTTTCAATACCCAATGGAAGAGGCACAGATATCGACTTAACTCCAAATTTTTCCTGAAGGAAGACTCCTGCTGAATCCATGTGTTTTGATAGGGCAATGGTACCTATTGAATTAGCAGTATCCTCAATCTCTTCAATAGTTGTTCCACCATCGTATAAATTCAATGCAGATTCAGATAGGGGTGCATCAAGATTTTCTGAGGTATCTGTTAATATAATATGTTCACAGTTAAGGTAGTTTAATATATTTTTAACTTCATCCACATCTGTGGGGGATATGTTCCCCGTGATTATGTTTATTTTTTCATTTGGTATTGATTGAGATGCTAAATGTTCAACCAATGCTTTTATAGTTCGATTGTATCCTTCTACATGTGATTCAACGTAACTTGGAGTTGAAATCGGGATAATTATTGGAAGATCCTTACCTAAATTTGCATCTTTAAATTTTTCTATTATCCCTTCCATATCCTCTCCTATTGTTTCGGTAAGACAGCTCGATGTGACAGCTATCATGCTTGGAGATTGTTTTTTGGTGATATTTTTTAAGGCTTTCATTAAATTGAACTCTCCACCGTAGATTACAGTTTTTTCACTCAGTGAAGTTGATGCAACTTCTATAGGTTCCCTAAAATGCCGGGTTAGCTGAAATCTGATATAGGTACTGCATCCTTGAGAGCCGTGAATAAGGGGCATTGTATCATTTACCCCTAATAGGGCTTGAACAGCCCCCATTGGCTGGCACATTTTGGATGGATTTATTACTGAAAATTTTTTATCGTAATGCATTTTAATCCTCTCCAAGTTTTTTAAAGGTTAAATCAAATACTGGACTTGAAACTGATGCATCTACTTCTTTTGCAAAACTTATGAAACCATTAAAACCTGCAAATGCAGATATACGGTCGTGGTTGAAATCACAGAAGGGAATTCCCAGTTTTAGAGAGATATATTTCTCTTTAGCCCCGGATATAAGTAGATTTGGCTTGTATTTTTTAAGAAGTAAGGCTAATTCATTGGAATTTGCATCATCTACGATTACTGTACCATCTCTTACGGTGTCTTTAATTCTTTCATAATCTTCTTTCATTCCATTCTTTGTTCCAGACAATATAACATCCATACCTACTTCTTCAAAAGCTCTTACCAAAGACCAGGCTTTATTACCTCCCACGTACAAGGCAACAGTTTTCCCAGTTAATCTTTCTTTATATTCTTTTATTTTATGTTCAACGTCATTTAATCCTGATTTAATTATCTCCTCGGTCTTTTCCATCATTTCTTCATCGCCAAAGAAATCCGCAACATCTCTTAAGGAGTTTATGGTTTGCTTAATTCCAAAGAAATTAACTTTTATAGAGGGTATTCCATACTTCTTTTCCATTTTATCCGCCAAATAATTTGAAGACTTCTGGCATTGGACTATATTGAGCTTGGCTCTATGTGCTAGGGCTATTTCATCCACATATGAATCCCCGGTGATAGTGCTGATTATATTAACACCCATCTCTTCAAATAGAGGCTTTATTCCCCAGAGATCCCCTGCAACGTTNNATTACATAATCTAGTAAAGCATCACAGCCTATCCAATGTCCTTTAGTCTTATTGTAGTCCTGGAAACCTTCAGATTGTACTGGTACAATTCTAATTCCAGTTATTTCCTCTGATTTTTTGCATACTGCTTTTATGTCATCACCAATTACGCCTGAAACACACGTAGCATATACAAATATTGCTCCGGGATTGTATAGTTTGTAAAGTTCAATTATGGTTTCAAATAGCTTCCTCTCACCTCCAAAAATTATATCTTTCTCCCCCATATCTGTAGAACATCCTTTTTTGTAGAGATTTGCTCTGGAAGATTTACTTCCCCTTATATCCCAGGTACAGGAGGCGCAGCCTATGGGTCCATGTACTAAATGGATTGAATCAGTTATTGGCATCAATACGATTCTTGCACCTCCAAAAACACATGTTCTCTGGGTTACTGTGCCTGGTAAAGTGGCTTTATTACAATCAGGAATGGATATTTCATCCCCTTTTATGCACATGTGCTTCTTACGAGATTCAAATGTGTCAATGATTTGTTCAATTTTTGGTTCCATTTATTAATACCCCAAATAATTCTAAATTTAATTTAATTCCTAAAATTTTCTCCTTTTTTTTATTGTTGAAGTTTCCAGTGTTCATGTTCATAGTACTTCTCGAGTACAGTGTTAGTTATTAAATCTATGAGGTGTATACCTCCCTTGTAACCAACAATAGGACGTCTGTGATATCCTACGCGATCATAAACTGGGAAACCCACCCTTACAAGTGGAATTCCATATTCCTTAGCCATGAGTCTTGCATCGGAGTTGCCTATCATTAGGTCAACTGGATTATCCTTTAAATATACCTCCATTGCCCGTAAATCCTGTCCTACCATGGTATCTATCTCAGCACCTGTTTCGGCTGCTACTTTTTCCACGTCTTTAACAAAGTCCTGACTATTAGATCCGGTGAGAACTAGTTTAGGTTCCATGCCTAGCTCACCAACAAATCGAGCCATTCCAGAAGTGATTTCCGGATCTCCGTAGATGGCAACTGTACGACCATGCAGATACCTGGAAGCGAAATCCGCCATGGAATCTATTAATAAACCTCTTTCATCTAATATTTCATCGGTTACATCATTACCTGTGAGTTTCTTCAAATTCCTCAAGAATTGATCAGTATTTTGAACTCCTATAGGAATCGGACCTAATTCTGCAGGTACTTTATATTTTTTCTCCAATGATACAGCCCCTGAACCTGCATATTTAGTGAGGGATATAGTACCTGAACTATTAGCAGAATCAACAATCTCCTCTACATTGGTTCCTCCTTTTGGATAATATGGCTTGTACTCCGCTGTAGATGGTCTGAGAGGTGAATCAAATGGATCTGAAATATCGGTGAGTATAATACCATCTACATCCATAAGTCTTAGAATATGCTTTATTTCCCTGACATCACCAGGATTTACCATTCCAGGAATTATATTAATTTTTCCATTAGGTTCTGAAGGTTCAGCCACATGATCTGCTAAAGCTTTAATTGCATTATCGTAACCTTTCAGATGCGTTTCCACGAAACTAGGAGTACTTATTGGTACTATTTTTATTTTCTCTGTTTCTGCTTCACCAATTTTCTGCTTTAATTCATCCTTCGCCGATCGGATAAATCCGATTATATCATCACCTATAATTTCACTGGAACAAGTGGTAATTACGCCGATTAAATCTGGTTTAAGCCTTATTGCAACGTTTTGCAGACCTTCCACAAGATTTCTTCTCCCACCGAAAACTGCGGCATCCTCATGAAGTGAAGTTACGGCGATTTCTGAAGGTTCTCTGAAATGACGAGATAATGAGTATCTAACAAATGTAGAACATCCTTGAGAACCATGGACCAATGGAACTGCTCTTCTAATTCCTGTAACTGCATACATTGCTCCTAATGGCTGGCAGGTTTTAAGAGGATTTATTATGGCGTTTCTTTCTTTTTTTATAATATTTACGCTCAAGTTGTTACCTCCTCTTTAATGTCCGGATCTTCAGTTTCTTGGAATTCAACGAAATTCCATACGGGATTGTAGATGGCGGAATACATATCTTTCGCAAGGTTTAAGAATCCTTCAAATCCAATATACGGTCCATTTTCATATGAATGAATCAGAAGAGATGGCACTCCTAATTTATGGACTAGATATTTCTCTTTTACGCCACCAAGGATTAAATCTATATCATAATCTTCAACAAGCTCTTCCAACTCCATCGTATTCGGATCGTCTATTACTAATCCACCTTCTTTTACTCTACTTTTCATTTTTTCGTATCCATCCTCGTGTTCAAACATGGATGATACGCCAGTGGTCTCCATACCTAACTCATTTTCCAATGGTACAGAAAGATGATAACTTTTAGGTCCTCCCGAAAAGATGAAAACCTTTTTTCCTTTTAATTTTTCTTTATAGAATTCGAGTTCAGACCTTACTTTAGCCATTCTTTTAGCTATTACCCGTTTTGCTTTATCTTCAAGACCGAAAAATTTAGCTACGGCTATTAAATTCTTTGCACAATATTCTGTACTAAAAAAGTCTGTCTTAATATAAGGAATGCCATATTTCTCCTCAATAAGATCTGCAATGTATGTGGATGATCTTTGGCATCTTACTACGCTTAATTTTGCCCTGTGCATCCAGCCTATCTCATTGTGGCTGCAGTCTCCAGTAAAGGTGCTTAGAACGTTTATGCCTATTTCATTAAAATACTCTTTAAGTAACCAAAGGTCTCCATCGATGTTATATTCACCAATAAGGTTTATATCGTAGGGTGTTATTGCTGGGGGCTCTGTAGTACCCACTAAATTATCAAATAGAGTGTGGTTTCCCACATGATGTCCTTTGGATTGGCTTGGACCTGCAAATCCAGGTGCGTTGAATGCTATAACTGGCTTACCTAGTTCTTCCTGCATTTCTTTAGCCACTGCATCCATATCATCTCCAATTAATCCAGTAGTACAGGTGGCATATAAATAGATTGCAGTAACAAATGGGAATTCCTTATTAGTTTCGCGAACTGCTTGACGAAGCTTTTTCATACCCCCAAATACCACGTCAGATTCCTGTAAATCTGTGCCAATTATATATTTAATATTAAAATCTTTTACTGGGAATGTACTTCCATCTGGCATTTCAGTTGTTGTGGGATACCTTTTTGACCCGTAACCGTACATGGTACAGCCGATTGGTGAATGTACTACGTGGGCTACGTCTTTTATAGCGCCAGTTATAACTCCTTTAGCTCCAGCAAATGCACATCCACGTTCAGTCATGGATCCCGGAACGGTTTTTATGTTACATTTGGGGAGACAATCTTCAGGATCCTGACAATGTTTTACAAGTGTATGCTCCTTTCTTTCAGAAATATCTTTAGAAACATCAAAAAGTTTATAAGGCATAATTGACTCTCCTGTTTATAAAATTGATAAGTATTAAGTATTTAATTCTAGAATTATTGAGGATAATTATTATAAAATTGCTTCCTCTCCAGTTTCTTTTGTCCTAACTCTAATCGCATCTTCTATAGGGCAGACGAATATTTTTCCATCTCCGAATTGCCCAGTATGATTAACTTTCATTATAGCTTCAGCAACTAATGATGCATCTTCATCTGGGACAACTAATGATATTAATCTTTTAGGAATGTACTTCATGCTTCCCTCTTCTTTTAGAAGTTTTGGCTCTTTAATTTGAAATGTAACCTCATTTAGAATTGCCTTCTGTTTACCACGTCCCATAACTCGATTTGCAGTCATTGAAGGAAATCCTAATGAATCTAGGACTTCTTTTGTTCGAGTCATTTTATTAGGGCGTATTATAGCGATAATTTCTTTCAAAATTGACACCTCAACGGCCTTAAAGACCTTTACTACGACTTCTAACAGTGTATGCTTCATCTACATGGCTTACAAATAATTTTCCATCACCTATATTGCCTGTAAACGCATTTTCATTTATTAAATCTACAATTTGATTTATCTCACTATCTTCTACAACCAGCATAAGCATCATTTTAGGTATTTCATCATAATAGATGGATTCCAATTGAATACCTTTCTGTTTACCACGACCNNTTCAGGTCTTATTATTGCTCTTATCATCTTCATTTTTTTTTATCTCCTTAAATAATAACTTATATCCAAATATTCATTAGTTAATCTATAACACCATATTTTACAACTAGATTCTCGAGCTCTTCCATTGTCATAGGTTTTGGGATAACAAAATTTTCATTTTCAACGATTTTACGAGCTAATTCCGTATATTCCCGGGCTTGATTGCACTCTTCATTGAACTCTATAACAGATTTTTTGTTGAATTCTGCTTTCTGCACAATGTTGTCTCTTGGAACAAAATGGATCATTTGAGTTCCTATTTTTTCACAGAATTCATTCATAAGCTCTTTTTCTCCATCCACATTCCTGCTATTACAGATTATTCCCCCTAGTCTTACTCCACTCTGTTCGGCGTATTTTACCATTCCCATACAAATGTTATTTGCAGCATATAATGCCATCATCTCACCCGAGGCTACAATATAAATTTCTGAGGCTTTTCCATCTCTTATAGGCATGGCAAATCCTCCACAAACCACATCACCTAACACGTCGAAGAATACGAAGTCTAAATCTTTTTCATACTCACCGTGCATTTCCATTATTGTTATAGCGGTTATTACACCCCTACCTGCACATCCGACTCCGGGTTCTGGACCACCAGATTCACAACATTTAATTCCCTCGTATCCAGTTTGAACCACGTTTTCAGGAGTACATGCTTCTTCTCCTTCTAATCGTAATGTGTCCATCATAGTAGTCTGCATTTTACCTCCTAAAATCAGACGGGTACTATCTGCCTTTGGATCACATCCATGAATCATTACATTTTTATCGTGAAAATGAGCCAACGCTGCAGCAGTGTTTTGTTGGGTTGTTGACTTACCAATTCCACCTTTTCCGTAAATTGCTATTTTTCTTACCATTTTAAACTCTCTACTATAAATTTTATTAAACCGGAAAGAGGTTTCCTTCTTCCGATATTAATCAGTTGTGCACTCTACAATATAAACATTATGGTAGATACTGAAAAAATCTTCAAAGTTTATAAAGTTCAAAAAAGAAAGAAAATAAAAGAAATTCATATTAAAAGAATATCAACTATTTTTAGTCTACTAATAATCCTTCTACGGCAACGAAATTCTAATCATATCAATTTTAATCCCCAATTAGACGTATCCAAAAAAAATTAGTGAATCGAAATGCTTAATAAAAATCGGCTTAAAAACTTAATCTGGATCATACCAGCTATAATAGCCTTTTTAATAGCTCTAATCCCCACATTAAAATATCAATGGCCACTAAGCTGGGATATAATTTATCACATCCAATATGCTCAAATTTATGCTAAATACGGCTTTGTATTAACAGATCCTCTCTTAGACTCACCTGTTGGTCAAAAAATAGGTTATCCCCCTCTATTCCATTTACTTTTAGCTTACTTAGGTTTGATAACTAAAGTAGATTTATTCCAAATCGCTAGGTCTATGCAACCCTTCTTAGCCATGTTTATAGTACTATCAGTTACATACGTAGGCAAAAAGTTATACGGTACTATAGCAGGAATTTCAGCTGGATTTTTATTAATATCAAGCTTATTACTCAGTCGTATAATACTTCCACTGCCAGAAAATCTAGCTCTGATATTTCTTCCATTATCTGTTTATTTTTACTACTACTCCCTAAAAGAAAAATCAATTAAATATGCAGTTTTAGCTGGATTATTATTTACAATTATAATTTTAACCCATGAAACAGCATCTTTAAGCTTATTTTTAATAATTACCTCATTTTCAATAATTGAATTAATTCTTTATCGCAATAAAAGTATTTTCAAAGATTATGGTGCTTTCCTCATTCTGCCTATTTCATTACTTATTACAGGGGTATTGGCTCTTCTAATTTTTGCACCATATATCATTAATAGTATTCTCCAACTTGGATTTACAGCTTCAACTGGATTTATCACATCCATTTCCAACAATCGACCTCTAGGTGTATTACCTTACATTGGATACTTAGGAGTAATAGTTTTACCGTTTGCCTTGGTCGGAGCCATTGTAGCATTCAAAAAACTAGAAAAAAATGATATAGTTATCTTTACCTGGATAATTGTCATGTTTCTCTTAAGCAATGCCTATTGGTTTGATGTAAACGTCGTAACTTACCGAGTACTTGTTTATCTGTTATTACCACTCTCCATACTGGGCGGGTTTGGTTTAAGTCAGGTGTATCTGAAATTAAAGAATTATAAAAATTTTTCATCAAAAAACTTCAGAATATCATTTTTAATATCTATATTTGTATTAGCCACATTTAGCGGTATTTTAACAGTTGAAAGCCCAAAAATAGCAACATTTAGTGTTAAAAATCAATATGGAAATATTCAAATCGCTCCTCCATCACCATCTGAGATTGATCTCGCACGCTGGTTTAACGAAAATGGGGATAAAAGCAAATCTATATTAACTAACAATCTTTTTACAGGCACTTTTTTAGTTACAGAGACAGGTATGCCTCTACATTATGGTTTTGAGGATTTTAACAAAAATATCCCCGAATCTGCCTTTAAAAGTGCTGGAATTGGTTATATTGTATTAGATAAAAGATGGACTTTCAACTCTACTAATGGAACACCCTACTTTAAGGAAGTTAACGATGGAGATTTTTATCCTTTGGTTTATTATAGTGGAGATATCCCATCCCATATCAATGAAATACTGCCCAATTTCATTAAAGTAGTGTATCAAAATGATGACTTCATAATTTGTCAAGTACAATGATAAAATAAATTTGATAATATTTTCTAAAATCCTTATCTAAAAAAAAAATCAATATTAATTGAGTGTAATCATATTAAAATTATGATAATATATATTAGAGTTTGGACTATCTAATACAAGACATTATAATTATTTATTTTATGAGGGTTCACTATGAAAAAGATTAAGATCATAGAAACAGCATTTCGAGATGCACATCAATCACTTCTGGCAACTAGAATGAGAACTAGAGATATGTTACCCATTGCCAAGGAAATGGATAATGTGGGATTCTTTTCCCTAGAAGTGTGGGGAGGGGCTACCTTCGATACCTGTATCCGTTATCTCAACGAAGATCCATGGGAACGCTTGGTTGAACTAAAAAACCTCATTAAAAAAACTCCCTTACAAATGCTTCTCCGCGGGCAGAATCTGGTGGGATACAAGCACTACCCCGATGATGTGGTTCGAAAATTTGTCGAAAAATCCTACGAGAATGGAATAGATGTTTTCCGTATATTTGATGCCTTAAATGATATAAGAAATATGGAAATGGCCATAAAAGTAGCTAAAGAACAGAATGCACATGTTATGGGTACCATAAGCTATACTATCAGTCCATACCACACCATAGAAAAATATGTAGCATTTGCTAAGGATTTAGAGAATTTAGAATGCGATTCTATAACTATAAAAGATATGGCAGGGCTTATATCACCGCATGATACATATGAACTTATAAAAACTTTAAAAGAAGAAACTGATCTCATGATAAATCTACACTGCCACTGCACCAGTGGCATGAGTCCTATAAGTTACTATGCTGCATGTCAGGCAGGAGTTGACCTGTTGGATACCGCGATATCTCCATTATCATGGGGTGCTTCACAACCACCTACTGAAAGTATCGTAGCTGCCCTGAATAATACTGCCTATGACACGGGGTTAGATTTAAAGCTTCTTACAAATATTAAAAAATATTTCGAAGAGATTCGGAAGAAATATAGTAGTTTAATAGATCCCATCGCCGAAAAAGTTGATACGGATGTTTTAATATATCAAATTCCGGGTGGGATGCTTTCAAATTTCGTTTCACAACTTAAACAACAAAATGCACTTGATAAATATGAGGAAGTGCTTAAAGAAGTGCCTAAAGTTAGAAAAGAACTCGGATATCCCCCATTAGTAACTCCTACTAGCCAAATTGTGGGTATAATGGCAGTTATGAATGTTCTAGGTGATGAAAGATATAAAAATGTCTCAAAAGAAGTTAAGGAATACATTAAAGGGTATTATGGAAGACCACCTGCACCAATAGACCCGGTGATAGCTAAAAAAGTAATTGGCGATGAAAAACCTATTACTGTAAGACCTGCTGATTTACTTGAACCTGAATTCGAAAAATATAAGAAAGAAGGCGAAAAACTGGGAATTATAAAAAAGGAAGAAGATATTTTAACTTATACTCTATATCCTTCAGTTGCAATCAAATTTCTGCGGGGAGAAGTGGAAGAAGAATCCTTAAAACCGGAGAAAACAATTCAATCTGAAGAGCCTGCAGGATTACCAACTGAATATTCAGTGGATGTAGATGGTGAAGTATTCGATGTTAAAGTATTGCCTGTTGGTTACATGGAGATCGGAGCAACTTCTAATAAAGCTCGAAATGGATCAGTTGAAGGTAGTGTTATCTCAACCATGCAGGGTATGATTTTAAAACTCAAAGTCAGCAAAGGAGACAATGTAAAAGAAGGGGATGTTGTAGCAGTCCTTGAGGCCATGAAAATGGAAAATGATGTCCATGCTCCTCAATCAGGAATTGTGGAGGACGTATTCATTGAAGAAGGTGACACGGTGAACGCTGGTGATGCCTTAATGGTTATAAAATGAATAAAAAAAGTTTCGAAATCATTTAGATTATATAATTTAAATCTTTTTTTGCTAACTATTCATATATAGTTTCATCCAAAACTTCTGTATCTTTAAAAGCCCTAATACGCCTCATACACGATTCACAAGTCCCACAATGGTATTTCGCACCCATGTAACATGAATAGCTCAAATTCATGGGAGCATTTATTTCATTACCGAGTTTCACAATATCAGATTTATTCATTTCACTAACAGGAGCCTCAATTTTTATATCTACTAGAGATCCAATTCCTAAAACATTATTAAATGCATCTAAGAATTCTTTAGAGTTGTCAGGGAATGTAACAGCTTCTTCAAAATCCCATCCAACAATTATTATTTCAGCTTTTTCAGCTTCAGCAAATGATGTGGCGATTGCTGTAAATACTATGTTTCTTCCAGGAACCCATACTCTTCTTGCAGTATTATCACAAATTGATTTATCATCCAGTTGATGTATTTTAAGTTCTGGAACTTCTTCATCAGATGTTAAAGCAGATTTTCCAAGGTTTTTTAGCCATGGAAGCTTTATTACAGTATTCTTAATATTTAATTGTTCACAAATTGTTTCAGCAGATTTGATTTCCATTTTGGCACTTCTTTGCCCATAATCAAATGTTAAAGCATGAATTTCATATTTGTCTTTAAAATAACTAACAGCTACCGTAGAGTCTAAACCTCCAGATAGAACTGCTATGGCTTTATTTTTTGATTTATCCATCTTCAACACCAATAAAAAATATTTAATAATCATTAGCAATGTCTAAATAATTCTTATCAAGTAATATCCGAAACTCTTCATTAGCCATTTTCATCACATTTTTAAGAGAAATTCCTGTTTTTTTAGCTATCTCTTTGGCATCCTCATATTCTGGTGCAATGTTAATTATCTCTTCTCCAATTAATCCCACTTTAATCCTTATATCAAAATTTATTCCACCAATACACAATTTCATGGGAATAATTTTTCTTTCAGCAATGTTTCTGTGCACATAACTCAACATTCTAACTCCCAAGGTTCCAGTTTCTCTTATTATTGCCTCTGAAACAACCCCTGAATCCTCTGGTTTAGTGATAACTCTTAAAAGATGACCCGGTCTGTTTTTCTTTGTTATAGTAGGTAATATAGTGACATCCAAGGCCCCAGCAGCAAGAAGACGATCAAAAGAATGACCCAGAACCTCTCCAGTAACGTTATCCAAGTTCGTCTCTAAAATTGATACTTTATCATTCTCTGTAGGAGATTCACCAACTAAAATCCTTAAAGTATTAGGAAATGGAAGTTCTAGTTTCCCTGCCCCATAACCGATCTTCCTATTGATTATTACCGGATAAAAATCATAGAATTCGTCTACCATGCTGATGAGGATTGCTGCTCCAGTAGGTGTGGTGAGCTCATTTTCTACGGGACCACCAAACACAGGAACATTCTTAAGAATTTCTAATGTTGCTGGAGCCGGGATGCTCATGGATCCGTGGCTTGATTCTTTCCTACCTCCGCCCAGAGCAACTGGCATTCCATAAATTCGTTGCGAATTTAATTTGAGCTTAAAAAAACAGTATGCAACACCCATGATATCTGCAACTGCGTCTGCAGCCCCAACTTCATGAAAATGCACTTCATCTAAGTTTTTTCCATGGATTTTGCCTTCAGCTTCTGCAAGTACTTTAAAAACTTTTTTTGCAAAGTTTAAAATATTAGGGGTAACCAGTTTGTGCTCTATATCATTTAAACGATTTAATAGTGCTTTATATGTTATGGGATTGTCGTCATGGCATTTAATGTTTACATAAGTTGAATCCATTCCTGATTTTTGAACTTTATTTGTTTTTACACTGATATCACCAAAATAAGAGGCATAATGTTCCATAACATCTTGAGCATCTTTTATATCAACTCCCAAGTCTAAAAGTGCTCCTAACACCATATTTCCCGCTATACCCGCGTTTTGGGGATCTATAATTACAACCATTTTTAACCCTTTATAGAAACTTGAAATTTACTTTAGATATCATATCTTATTCCATCTTATTTGATTTATCCTAATACAATTATTACTAGCTTATTTTATAAATTTAATTAATGATAAAAAAATAGACCAAGATAAAGCTTTCGACAAGCATTTAAGGGTGGATTAGGAGGTAAATGCTCCTGTGCCTTGGATGTGGTGGATAAGAAATCTCCTTGAAAAAATTATATGCAAAAATTGTGCTAAAATCTTTAAACGAATACGGATTCACAATTATGTTTCGATTGTAGAAAAATAATTAAAAGTAAAAAAATTTTTTTTAATTTTTGGAATTATTTCCCGAACTTACTATTATTCTACGTATGGGAACCTCTAAAATGGTGTATTTTTCTCCTTTCAGTTCATCACTAATCAATTCCACCATTTTATCCACTTTTTCTTCATCCACAACACTGCAGATTAACATAGCAGCGGTGGCGTGATCCTTAATCATTCCAATAGCTGATTTAGGATCTTCTTTTATCGCAAATCCTTTCCAATCTTGGGGAGACATGCCCTTGTATTCCAAAATATAGAATCCTGTTATTCCTGCATTAGTAAGGGCGTTCATGGCCTTACCGAGATTTTCTATCTCAACAAAAACTCTAAGATGAACTTTCATAATACCACTATTATTATATCATTTTACATTAATTATAAGTATTGGTGGTAATGAATGGAAACAAAAATCTGTCTAAATGATGTTGCCCTTAAAATAGATAATAATAGTCTCTTAATCCGAAGGGATGATGGATTTTTATCAATTGGCAGCTGCACTATTGGAAGTGGTATTAAAACTGTGAATTCTATAATAAATTACGGTGCAAAATATGATGAATATTCACCGCTCCACAATAAAGAAGAAGTGAAGTTTTTACATGATTTAATAAATGATGAAAACGTATTTAAACCTGCAGCAGCCATGATGGGTTATTATGATATTAAAAGTACTGTAAATATCACCATTAACGAGATAACAGCAATCGTGAGCGCAGATTATGAAAAAAATAATTCAATGAACATTATAGTAATTGTAAATAAAAAATTAGATGAACAAACCCTACTAGAATTATTTAAAGCGGCTGTAGAAGCAAAATCTGCAGCGTTATGGGATTATGGTGTTATTAATCACTTCTCATTCGATCCTCTTACAGGTGGAAGGGAATCCATTTTAGTAGCGTGTTCTGGACCTCGTGAGACTAAAGTACCAGAAGAAATTGAAGACCAGTATAATCTCCAAAAAATGGTTGAAAAATGTGTTAGAGAAGCAGCAGGTGGGGCTTTAAGGAATTGTGGATTTCCCAAAAGTGTAATTGATTTCATTAATGATGTAGGAATTGAAATAGAAGATTTAGTTGAGGCAGGTATGGAACTCCTCGTTGGAGTTGAAGAGAGTGAAGAAATTCAAATTAATCTCCATAATCAAATATTAAAATCATTAGAAGATTTAAATGTAGTTTCATTTATTATTTCTGGAATAAGACTCGAAGAAGATTATGAAAAGCATAGGGTAAAAGGTGTAAATGTGGATGATGACCCTGCGTACTTATATTCTGATGAAGTGATGGGAATGGCTGTGGCTAATCAAATTGCGGGAACTAAAGCTATTTTTAATTTCAAAAGATATGACGAAGCTAAGCCGGGTATTATAGGCAATCTTGGCCCAGTACTTGATGATATATTTGCAGGTTTAATCGCAGGATGCATGTCAAAGATATTTGAGGATTGAAAAATGCATTTAAAGGTTCACTTTGATATTGGAGGGATGGATCCAAATGAAATATCTTAATGGAATTTTGGGTTTAATATCTTTCTCAACTATAATCCCTTTGCATATTCATACCAGCATTCAGGAAATGTCAAAATTCACCTGGTTATGGCCAATTATTGGAGGGTTTATTGGAATATTAATAGGGACTCTAGGTTTCACATTAATAAATATAATTCATCTACCCCAACTCATAGCTGCTGGATTAATTTACAGCTTTGCCATCTGGTTCACTGGATTCCATCATTTAGATGGTTTAATAGATTTTGGCGATGGCCTGATGGTTCATGGAGATTCTAGAAGAAGAATAGAAGTTATGCGTGATCAAAGAATTGGAACTGGAGGTATAGCCTATCTCTTTATGGTCGCTATAATA
>PMNN01000077.1 GCA_003161815.1 Methanobacterium sp.
ATGCATGAAAAAGTCCGTTCATCGGTAGATACTGTCATCTCTATAAATCCTTATTCAGAATTTAGTAAAACCATGGTTTTCGGCGAAATAGCCTATGATCTAGAGCGCATAGCGGATCACACATCTCAAATTGCTAACTTTGTTTTAAGCGGATGTTATGAAGTCGATCAGGAAATGCAGGGAGTACTTGAATCCATGTTCAAAACATCCCGTAAAATGGTAAAATATTCCATGAAAGCGTTTTTAAACGAAGAATTAGATTTAAAGGATAAAATAATGGATTATGAAGAAAAAATTCATGAATTACAGAAAAAAGCTCTCAATAATATCGCAACTCAAATGGCTGAGGACGATATCATGGATAAAGACCGTTCAACGTATTACCTTTCATTATCAAGAGTGGTTAAAGCTTTCGAAAGAATTGGGGACATATCAGTGGAAATTGTTGATACATCGGGAGAATTTTATCGAAATATTCCCAGAACCACCACTCCGGAGCGTTTCAGAAGAAATATCTAAAGCTTAAGTGGCTGTATTACATCATTTTTAAAAATATTATATAGAATATATTAAAAACCGATAAAGAAATAAACTTTTTTTATTCGTTCTAATATATCCCATTTTTTTTATCCTTTAAATAAATCGATTAATGACCCAGTTCAATTTAATTCTTCTAATCACTAAAAAAATTTTCTTCTACTCTTTTTTGGTTTTAGAATTTTTAAGAAACGAGAAAATCAAATTTTTCTATTTGAAACATAGGAGGATTGTAACATATCGCACACGGNNTGAGTTTTTTTGAGTTTAGAACTAACCTAAGTGTAGTATAAAAAAAAATTTTATTTTCTATTTCATAAATTGTGATAGAATCTACATAATAGCAAGTATTAAATAAGGGAATGAATGATCTAAATTAGAATTTACTAAATTAGGAAAGTTTGTATTTATAATAATAATGACATCAAAATTTCATTCGTAATTTTTAAAATTACTAGGTGAATTTTAAAATGCAATTTACGTCGATTATTAAAGTGGAGGCTAACTTAAGAAAGTATTATGGAGCTTTAACTTTATTAAGTGTATTTTTCGGTTTTATATTCCCCAAATTTCAGTTCTATCGCCCTATGTGCCATTTCTATTAGCTGTATTAGTGTTTTCAATGGTGATTGAACATGAAATAAATGATTTTAAAATGATAATTAAACATCCTAAGAGCGTATTTTCTCTAGTTACTCGAATTTTATATTATATCCAATTATTGGATTTTTATTTGCATATTTCATTTCAACATCCCCTGACATTTACACGGGCATTATACTTCTATGTTTGACTCCGTCTCCTGTTATAGCTGCATTATGGACAGAAATGTCCGGGGGAGATGTTACGATATCTCTTACTACGGCTTTATTTTCTATGCTAATTAGTATAGGAATTTATCCAATTGTACTTTATTTCTTGGGTTTGGATTCTCTTAATCTTTCGGTAGAAATTTTTATACTCCTTGCATTGAGTATATTCGCCCCTGCAATAATTGCACTGTTTCTCAGAGATAAAGAAAATAATTATATACCATTAAAGAGAAAATTCAAAGTTTTTATCTGCTTTGATAGCTTTATTTATTATTGTTATAGCAATCGCAAAATTATCTAGTAAGATACTTTCTAATGAATTGAACATAGTAAACCTACTTGCTGCATTGGCATTGATAGTGTTAATAGCTGGATTTGCTTATGGTTATCTTTTAAGCAGGCTTTTTAAAGTTCAGAAAATTGATAGAGCAGCTTTTTTATACATTAGTAGTATGAGGGATGGAATTATACCATTAAGTGTGTCGATAACTTATTTTTCTTATTTTTCAACCTTGGCATCCACTTTATTCCTAATAGTTATGCCATTCATGGTAGCAATTGCTTATCAATTTATAAAGAATGATAATAAGGAATCTATAAAAAACCTGAATTAAGAAGGTAATTATTTGAGGAATCTCCAAAAAAAGAGTTAACAAATTTTATTATCTATCCAAGTTTCCTGATCATTTGATTTATGAATAGGTTTATAATTACTAGACCGTTAATTATATTAAAATAAGATTAGTTGCATTTAAATAAAGATATTATTACTAATAAAGTAATATAAGTAGTTATTCATTAATAGGAGTGGAGTTGAGGCAAGGTGAAGTTAAATCTTCAGCTATATCATCTAATTCAAAAATTTTCCTGAATGGGGTTTCATTAGTTTTTTCTTCATCAACATGAGCCAGAATACCGGGCATCCTTCCTATTATAAATAATCCACATCCAACCCTCCAACTGAATCCTATATCTGATAATATTGCAGCATTTGCACCATCTACATTCATTTTGATTCCTTTCCTCTCGAACATAAGATTCTGCATAGTCAAAACTAGTTCACTATGTTTTCCTAAGCACTCATATTCTTTAGAAAGTTCCATTAGTCTCGGTGCTCGGGGATCCTCTTTATGATATCTATGACCAAATCCTGGTACTTTTTTACTGTCATCTAAGAAGGAGTTAATTAATTTATTTGCTAAATCATCTATAGAGATTTTTGAATTCTCTTTTAATTTCATGCCTTCTTGTAACATTTTCATTGCAATTTCTATGGCTCCTGCATGGTTTTCGCCGAAAGCGAGGATTCCACCGGCTAAACATGCGTTCACAGGAGATCCTGCTGAAGCCATGAGCCGTGCAGCCTGAGTGCTAGGTGGTGTTATTCCATGATCGCAGAAGGATATTAGTACTGCTTGTAGCATTTTTGCTTGGTTCTTGTGAGGTAACTCACCTTTTATGAGTAGATATATCATTTCATGAAAGGATATTGTACCCATTAAGTCTTCTTGTGGATAACCCCTGGTGATGAGTCTATTGGGCTCTACTTTAGTTATGGATGTTTTCCATTTGGGATTTTTGGGTTGGAATATACCTTTTAATACTTCCTCGGTTATCATATTACCATTCTATTCCAAACTAATCATATTTAAGTTTAACCATTTAGCAGAATCAAGATCACAAAATAAGAACATTCTAATTAAATATTTTCCTAAGATTGTCCAAATTATAATTTTATTCACATTTTGAGTCATTATAGACACAAAATAGTAACACTTATATGTCCGTGAACATTTAGTAAAGCGTGAGGTGATTTAATGGACTTAGATTTAAGATATATAATAGGCATAATAGTCGTGATATTAGTAATAATAGTGGCCGCCGCTGCATATGCGGGTGTATTTACAAAACCTTCAAAAATAACCATAGCTGGTTCAACTTCAGTACAACCAATAGCACAGGCCTTAGCTGACCAATACCATAAGGAAAATCCTAAAGTTAATATAACAGTACAAGGTGGAGGTTCAGCGGTAGGTTTATCTAGTGTTCAACAAGGTACAGCTAATATAGGAACCTATTCTTCAAACTTGACAAACGCAACCGCGAATGCGAATTACTCAGGATCTGCCATAACTCAGTACCATATTTGTAATGATGGTTTAATAATTGTAGTGAACCCATCTAACAACGTTAGTGGCATAACCTCAGATCAAGCTAAACAGATTTTCGCTGGAAATATAACCACTTGGAATACAGTCGGTGGAAACAGCTCAAAAATTGATATATTCGTTAGAGAAGCAGGTTCTGGTACCAGAACAGCATTTACAACCTTAGTAATGAACGGATCCAACTTTACCACTACTGCGATAATCCAGAGTTCAAGTAATGCTATTTTCCAATCAGTTGCGGGAGATCCAAATGGAATAGGCTTTGATACATTAGCATCAATATCTCCTAATGTAAAAGCATTATCAGTCAATGGAGTAGCCCCTTCACAAGCAACAGTTAAAGACAACACATATCCTATTGTAAGACCATTCTTATTCCTTACTAAAGGCACACCTACTGGTGCAACTCTAGATTTCATTAACTGGTCTTTAAGCCCTGAAGGACAAAAATTAATTCAGCAAAACGGTGGAGTTCCAGTAAACCCTACCTCATAATAGGTAAAAAAAAATCTAATTGAAAAAGCTTAGGTTGTGGTTGAAAAACCACTATTCCCTATTTTTTTTGGGGCGAAAAAATAAATGAAAAAAAGTTTGGTGTTGCTATTTATGGTAATTTTCGTTAGGTTTTGAAAATTTCATATGCTTATAACTATTAGAAAATGATTATNNTATAAAATGATTATGCACAGGATTTCTGTTGTGAAAAATTTGGTTTAGAAACCGATACACTGATAATTATAAAATTATATGTTCCTGATATGGGGGATGAACAAACTGGAATAAACTCTAATAAAGAACTTATTATATTTCGATGTAGGTCATCTAGGACGTTTAGGGTTATCTATAGATCAAATAAGAGGAAGGAATAGAAGATAACTGATAGGAATACATTTACGTGATTATGATCAGTATGGAATTGATCATCTACCTGTTGGAACTCGAAATTTNNTAAATTATTTAGGATGATGAAGGAGAAAGACCTTTTTATAACCATGGAAAACTGAACAGTCCCCCAATTAAAATACTCATTTTTACATTCACCTTTAACTATTTTAGCCATCCAACCTGCAAATTTAAATGTACAAGTGAAAGTTATTAATACGACAGAAACTATCGTATACTAAAAATTAAAAAAAATAAAAGAAATCAATAAATAATGAGGTGCTATGATGGCAAGGAATTGGGAAGAATATATCATTGAGAAAATATTATTATTAGCAGCAATTTCATCCGTTATTATAATACTCCTTATTATAGGCTTCGTGGTTGCTCAAGGCCTCCCCGCAATCCAATTCACAGGATTTATAAACTTCATATTTGGAATGAATTGGAATCCTGAATATAATCTTTACGGCGTCTTCCCCATGATTGTGGGTTCATTGGGTATAATGGCTCTTGCATTATTATTCGCAGTGCCTTTATCTATTTTAGGGGCAATGTTTCTAGCGGAAGTAGCACCAAGAGCCATGAGGAGAATTTTAAGACCTACAATTCAAACTTTAGCAGGCATTCCATCCGTAATTTATGGATTTTTCGGGCTGATTGTTCTGGTACCATTTATGAGGGTCCATTTCGGAGGCAGCGGTTTTAGCATGCTCACTGCATCTATAATTTTAACTGTGATGGTTCTTCCCACCATATTAACTATATCTGAGGATGCTTTGAAATCCATCCCTCTCGAATATAAAGAAGCATCATTAGCTTTGGGAGCAACACATTGGCAAACAATAAAAAATGTAATTTTCCCAGCAGCGATACCTGGCGTTATAACTGCCATCATTTTAGGTATGGGTCGAGCTATCGGAGAAACTATGGCAGTGATTATGGTCGCCGGAAACGTGCCTGTAATTCCTGGTTCAATACTTGAACCTGTAAGAGCGCTTACATCCAATATAGCGCTTGAAATGGGGTATGCTGTCGGAATTCATTATAATGCACTATTCGCAACAGGAATAGTTTTATTAGGGCTTATTATCTTCCTTCTTGTGATTGCTAATTATATTAATTATAAGCGGAGAGTCACCATTGGGGGAGGATATCTATGAATATTCTGCAGATATTGGAAAAAGATATTTTTATGGGGGCCTCACTTTGAATAGGATTATATCTCCAAAATATGCTCAAAAAATTATGAATGTCGTTTTTTGGGGCGTGGGAATCTTAGCTGTTGCCATACTCGTGATAGTTATAGGATATATTCTATATCATGGACTACCTCAGATTAATTTGACTTTTTTATTCACTTCTCCAATTAATGATGGTAGATCTGGCGGTATTTTTCCAATGATCATCTCTACATTTTATATAACCATCGTTGCATTAGTTGTTGCAGCACCTTTAGGTGTAATGGCAGCCATATTCTTAGCTGAATATTCTGGAGAAAATAATTTTGTAAAATCAATAAGATTCGCGACTGAAACTCTGGCTTCTGTTCCTTCTATTGTGTTTGGATTATTTGGATTAGCATTCTTCGTGGTCTTTTTACAAATTGGTTTTTCAGTATTATCTGGTGGTCTTACTCTGGCTATGATGGCTATACCCACTATATTAAGGACTTCTGAAGTTGCGATTGAAACGGTGCCTCAATCATATAAAGAGGGGAGTATGGCATTGGGATCGTCTAAATGGCAGACCATATATAGGGTAGTGATTCCAGCTGCTATACCTGGAATCATGACTGGTATTCTTCTGGGAATGGCTAGAGCTGTTGAAGAAACTGCAGCTATTTTGTATACGGTAGGTGCGTCTTTTTCTGTTCCTGTTTCTCTATTTGACTCAGCTACGCCTCTCTCTTTACATTTATACAATCTTGCTGTTGAAGGCATATCCTTACCAAACGCTTATGGTACTGCAGCTGTTTTGGTGATTATAATTCTTATAATAACTGTTACAACTAATTATATGGTGGAAAGGTATACTAAAAAGATGATGGGTAGATAAAATGGAAAATATATTCGAAGTTAAAGATTTAAACACATATTTTGGAGATTCACACATTCTTAAGGGCGTAAATCTTAGTGTACCTAAAAATGAAGTGACATCTGTAATAGGACCATCAGGAACCGGTAAATCAGTATTTTTAAGGACTTTAAACCGGATGAACGATGTGATTTCTACTTTTAGAAAAGAAGGCGATATCCTATTAGATGGGCAGGAGATTTACGACCCCAAAATTGATGCAGTGGATTTACGTAAAAGAGTGGGAATGGTATTTCAAAAACCTAACCCCTTTCCCAAATCCATATTTGAGAATGTGGCTTATGGAATGCGAGTTCATGGTGATAATAACAAGAAACGTCTACAAGAAAAGGTTGAAAGTAGCCTGAAAGGAGCAGCTTTATGGAATGAGGTTAAAGATAAGATTGATGAATCTGCAATGAGCCTTTCAGGTGGGCAGCAACAGAGATTATGTATTGCTAGAACTATAGCTGTCGAACCGGAAGTTATATTGATGGATGAACCTTGTTCTGCATTGGATCCTATATCAACTACTAAGATTGAGGATTTAATACATCAACTGAAAAATGATTTTACTATTGTTATAGTGACGCATAATATGCAGCAGGCTACGCGTGTATCTAAATACACTGCATTCTTTTTGGAAGGTAAAGTCGTGGAGAAAGGTCTTACTGATAAAATATTCATAGAACCCGAAGATAAACGTACTGAAGATTATATAACTGGCAGATTCGGATGAATTGAAAGCTTAAAATTTTTCTTTGTAGGGGGTTTAAAAAGGTTTCAATATATTATTTTGGATGCCGATAATGAGTCTAGTTATTCATCAGGGATGAAAATTGTTGGCATGACATCTTAATATTGAATCTCTAGAAGAATTTTATGAGAATAAAGCAATAGATATAATGTTTATAGGACCCGAATCACAGATTTAATATATAAAATGAGTTGCAATCTATTTGAAACTATTATTGAATTGAATGGGAATCGAAATTATCTTTACCTGTATCAATTGACTTTATAATGGACAGATACAATGCAAACAATTCTACTGACCGTGACAAATTATTGTTACAGTACAGGATATGTGAACCATCGGATATTGATGTTGAAAAGTTAATTGATGATTATACAAAGTAGATATGGAGGAAAAAAATGGCTAATGAACACCCAAGAACGTCGTTCAATGAAAGATTGAAGGAATTAAAGGATGATATGGGAAATATGGGGGATAGTACTCTGATGGCATATAAAAATGCTATAAGCACTCTTTTTAATTATGATGAAGAACTTGTGCAGAAAGTAATTGAAAGCGGTGAAAATATTGATAAGATGAGTTATTCACTGGAAAATAAAGCTATGAGCACCATAGCTGCTGAACAACCAGTAGCAAAGGATTTAAGATTCATTGAGTCATCTTTAAAAGTAGAAAGTCATCTAAAAAGGATCGGTAGTTTAGCGGTTAACATAGCTGAGGTGGCTCGGCATCTTAAGGATGAGAATGTCCCAGAAATACCAATGAATGACATCAAAAAAATGGCTTATCTAGTAGAGAAAATGGTAAGCAAAAGTCTCGACTCATTTCTAAATGAAAACATGGACCTTTCAAGGGAACTTCATTATGATGATGATGAAATAGATGATTTATTTGATAAAGCCTTAGATGATATCACCAAAACCATGTTCGAGGATAAAGACGCCATAAACTACATGGTATATTTAATATTCCTTGCTCGGTTTCTGGAGAGAATTGCTGATAGGGCGGAAAGTATTGGAAATAGGACCATCTTCATGATTACCTGTGAGAAACCTTGAATTAGATTTAACAGTTTTTATAAAAAATTTAATTTTTAATTTTCTTTATTGTATGAAAATAGATTCTCAAAATGATTCAAATTTAAGAATATTTAAGGTTTTAAAACCGCATTTGCATGTCTACCTACCCAGCATTGGATACAAACGCCAATAGGAAGCCAGGCAGTATTTGAATTAGCTAACTCAATTTAAACATCAAGAGGCTGTGATTGCCATCTTCAAAGCTTTTTTATTCTCGGAACCAAAACCTTTAGGGAGAATGTAAGTTCAATATTCTCCTCATTTATGAGATCATTATTTACTTGTGGAATATTCTTTCCCGTATTTGTACCTATATTTTCACGTGTTAATCGATCCACTACATTGGATGTAGAGGTATTTCCCGAGTAGCTTGCTCTAACACTTTCTTATGCATTCATGAAGATTTTCCACCCCAACTTTCCGAGATTTACAAAGACATGGGAAGACCAGTATCCTGACACATGGAATCTGAAGTTTCTCAGCGATTTTTATATTATCCAGTATGGCTTTAAGGTTGGATCTAACAATTTCCCCATCTTCTTTTTCATAAGCATTTTCCAGAGCCTTTTACACATCTGAAGGCAATTCTATAACAGCTTGCTTAAATAGATAACATACTCTGTTTCTTCAATCTGTTTTTGAGTAATCATTGCATGTACTACTATATATAAACTGTAATATAAAAAAACCTTCCAAAAAAAATAGAATAAAATTTAAAAATAGAGTTTAATATTTCATAATTATCTTAATTCTTTCAAGCTCTTTAGCTATCTTATTCCTTTTATCTGATAATAGTTCTTCAGAATCCATTTTTAGAGCCTCAGTAGGACAAGTAATCACACATCTTGGCTTTTCCTGGTCAATGCATAGATTACACTTCTTAGCTATACCTGATTCATTTAAATGAATTGCTCCCACTGGACAAGCATCCCGGCATAGACCACAACCTATACAATCATCTTCATTTATGATAATGGCCCCATTCACCTCTTCTATAGCATCTTCAGGACAAACGTTAAGACATGGAGCTCTATCCGGCGAGCAATGCAGACAAAACACAGGTACACCATTTATCACTCGAATAGCATTTTGAGGACAGATCCTTTCACATTTAGAACATTCCTCGCAGAGTTCTGGTCTTGCAACCAATTCATTCATACTTACTCCTCCCTATGCAAGGCTTTCTTAGCTCTAGTGTTGGCAGTTAAAACACTTATAAATTCCGAGGCATTCTTTCTTTTACCAATACCTGAAAGTTTTCCGATATGTTTTGTTTGCTTTTCGAGCTTAAGTTTTTCAGTATCCACTTTAGCTATGCCTCTTTTAGAACAAGCTTTTATACAGACGGGTGTATCAAGATCAGGGCACTGATCACATTTGTGGGCCTTCCTCTCGTGAATTACGATGGCACCGAAAGGACAGACCATCATGCATAAACCACAGCCGATGCACTTCTCTTGTATTATTCCATCCTCTTTATTGGCTTCGGTGGGGCATATAAGTTTACAGGGTGCAGATTCGCATTGCTGGCATATTATGGGATAGTAAGAGCCTTCCACTTCCCTTATCATGATCCCTGATTTACCGTGCAGTTGGGCGCAGGCTTCTTCACAATCCAGACATCCGTCACAGAGATCTGGTTGGATGATTATCTTCTCCAAGATTATTGCACTCCTTTTATATTTTTAATTCGGCGCATATTTCATTCACATAATTTTGAATTCTTTCCTTCTCTTCATCAGCGAGGTGTTTGAACCTTTTTTGGGCTTCCAGATATTCATTTACAGGTTTTCTTTGCATTGGCCTATAAGTTACTTTGAATTCACCGTTAACAATTTCATAGAGTATCCATGATCCACTGTCTACAGCTAATCTTCCAAGTTCTATTGTTTTGGATGAATCATAACCCCATCCCGTACTGCATGGTTGATGTAGGTGAATATACGCGGGTCCTTCAATTTCAGAAGCTTTTTTTACTTTTTTCATGAAATCTTCAGGATAAGCTATGGAAGCAGTTGCAACGTAAGGAACACCATGAGCTGCCATTATCATTGGAATATTTTTTTTGGGTTTATCTTCACCAAAACTCTCTTTTCCATGTGGTGATGTAGTGGTTGATGCTCCGTATGGTGTGGCACCACTTCTCTGTACGCCAGTGTTCATGTAGGCTTCATTATCGTAACATATATAAATTATGTTATGTCCACGTTCCATTGCTCCTGAAAGTGATTGCAGTCCTATGTCCGCAGTTCCACCATCCCCAGCAAAAACTACAACATTCACATCATCTTTCCCCTGTGATTTAAGGGCTCTTTCAACTCCGGAGGCAACGGCACCAGCATTTTCAAATGCTACGTGTATCCATGGAATTTTCCAGGCGGTTTCGGGATATTGTGATGTAATAACTTCTAAGCATCCTGTTGCAGATACGGCAACGGTATTTTTACCTAGCATTTTAAGCGCAAGTCTTACCCCGATGGTTGCACCGCATCCTGCACAACCTCTGTGTCCAGGGGCAAGGAATTCTTCTTTTGGTATTTCCATTATTAAACTCCCTCCTGTTTGAGTCCGATCCAATTTATTTTATCGTCATTAGTTGAATTTCTGGTTTCATTTACAATGGTTTTTATATCTTCGGGTGGTACGTCACGTCCTCCCAAGCCTAAAATAAATCCGGAGGCATTTACATTTATTTTAGCTTTAATTTCATTATGGAGAACTCCTCCAATACCAAATGATATGTTTTTATCTAAGACAGCGATTCTGTCAGCATTTTTAATTGCTTCTTGAATCTCGTCTTTGGGGAATGGTCTGAAAGCTATTACTTTAAGAAGCCCTACTTTTTCTCCTTGTTCTCTCAAACTATCGATAACAGTTTTAATGGTACCACATATTGATCCCATAGCTACAAGAATTATTTCAGCATCATCACACATATATTTTTCCACAAAATCATATTTACGCCCGAAAACTTCTGCAAATTCTTTATGAACGTTCCTTATTATATTTTTAGATCCTTCCATAGCTACTTCCATGTCATATCGTGCTTCCATGTAATAATTCGGATCAGTAAATGTACCGAGTGACATGGGGTCTTCTGGATCTAAATAAGCGTGTTTTGGTTGATATGGAATTAAAAATTTATCCACAGTTTCCTGTAGTGGAATGTCTACTGGTTCAACGGTATGGGTAAGTATAAAACCGTCGACACATACCATGCTAGGGAGTAAAACTTCATTATTTTCAGAGATTTTATAAGCTTGAAGTACTAAGTCTAAGGCTTCCTGAGCATTTTCAGCGTAAAATTGCATCCAGCCAGTATCTCGCTGGGAAATTGAATCCTGTTGATCATTCCAGATGCTTAATGGCGCGGATAATGCTCGATTAGCGTTTGCCATTACTATAGGATTTCTTAAACCGGCTGCGGCGAATAAAATCTCATGCATTAATGCTAGACCCTGTGATGAAGTGGCGGTGAATACTCTAACACCCGTACCAGATGCACCCACAGCTGCACTTATTGCACTGTGTTCTGATTCAACTCTTATATACTCTGCGCTTATATCTCCATCAGCAACGAAT
>PMNN01000221.1 GCA_003161815.1 Methanobacterium sp.
TTCTTCAGGGAAGATTAAAATTCACAATATATTAGATTAAATTCGAGAAAAATACTGTTTTATTAAAAAAAGAATTATTGTTAATTTTTTAAGTTTTCAAAAAATAGAGAAAAATTTGTTAATCCTTTTTTTTAAAATAATTTTTTTTATNNAAAAACTCATACATCTAATAAAATTAATTTCATATAATCTAACTTCATAACTAAAGAAATATATATCAAAAATAAATACTTGAATACTAACTAGTGTTCTTTTTAGTGAGCATTGTACATGTTTTTACTACATGAAATGCATCGTTAAAATAAACACATTTAATGTATAAGCATCATGAATTATCATTCTAACGTTTATTTTGGAGGAATGTAATGTTTAAAAATGAAAAATATGCTCTTAATATCAAAGAAACCACCAAAGAGCATCATGAATGGATGAAGAATAGTATAAATTTAATAGCAAGTGAAAATATAACCAGNNCACATTGACACAGTGGAGAATCTGACCATAGACCTCTCCAAAAAGCTTTTTCATGCAGAACATGTTAATGTTCAACCAGTATCTGGTTTGGTATCTAATTTAGCTTCTTATTTTGCCTTAGCAGATTGTAATGATAAAATGATGGCACTTGACGTTCCTGTAGGCGGACATATTAGTCATGCTAGTGTAAGTGCCGCCGGTATAAGAGGTCTTAAAATCTCGGCACATCCCTTCGATGAAAAAAAGATGAATATAGACTCAGATGCNNCTGGGACTTATAGCTGGAGGTAAATTCCAAGACCCTCTAAAAGAAGGTGCAGATTTAGTAGCAGGAAGCACTCACAAAACGTTTCCTGGTCCTCAGCATGGCATAATATTATGTAAAGAAGATATTGCAGATAAAATCGATGCTGCAGTCTTTCCGGGTGTGGTGAGTAATCATCATCTACATCACTTGGCCGCACTGGGTATATCCACAGCTGAAATGTTAGAGTTTGGAGCCGACTATGCTGATCAAATTATTAGAAATGCTCAATCATTAGCCGGGAACCTTTATGAGCAGGGTTTTAATGTATTATGCGAGGATCAAGGATTCACTGAGTCACATCAGGTAGCTATGGATGTTTCAAATCTTGGAAAAGCAGGGAAATTTGCTAAAGATCTAGAAGATAGTAACATTATTTTGAATAAGAACTTGCTTCCTTGGGATGATGTTAATCGTTCAAATGATCCTTCTGGAATACGAGTAGGTACACAGGAGATAACCCGCCGTGGACTTAAGGAGTCACAGATGAGTGAAGTTGCCGAATACATTAAAATGGTTGTTATGGATAATAAAATTGTTAAAGAAGAAGTTTCAGAATTCATGAATCAGTATACTAAGGTTCATTATTCTTTCAAAGAAACTCCAGCTTATGATTACATAGAATTTTAGCTGGATGGATTTTAGAAAATAAACAAATTTTCGTAAATCTCTTTTTCTCATTTTTTTTATCAAATAAGTTATTATTTTTTTGTGGGAGTTAAAACATGAAAATTGCGTGGGGTATAACCGGAGCCGGTCATCTTCTTCAAGATAGTGTGGAAATCCTTGAAATGCTATCGGTGGATCATAAAATAACTATTTTCCTTTCAGGAGCTGGTGAAGAAGTTGTTAAAATGTATGGTCTTTTTGAACGAGTTAAGAGTGTGACTGGAGGTTATTATCGAGAATTAGTGACTGAAGCGGAGCAAAAATCAAGTTATCCTATAGCCGGCAGATTTTCATTGGGAAAATATGATTTACTTGTGATATCCCCTACCACATCTAATACTATTGGGAAGATTGTAAATGGTATTGCAGANNTAATAGCTCAAGCAGGTAAAGGAGGGGTTAAAACATATATAAACCCTGTGGATTTAGAATTAGGTGATGTGGAGACTGTGCTACCATCGAAGCTTGAGCTTGATATTTGTCAGAACTGTGAAACCTGTGAGGCTGCTGCAGCATGTCCTAGAGCTGCAATTTCCCCTGGAGTGGAGATAAATCTTCTTCTGTGTCAGGGATGTGGTGTCTGTCAAATTGCATGTACCTTTGATGCAATAAAAGGTGGGAAAAAGATCACCATCCATATGAGAGATGTAGATATCAGGAACACTCGTAAATTATGTGAATTCGAGNNCTTAGAAATAAAAAATTTGATCTAGATAGATATTTGAGGATAATCATCACTTAATCTTCCAATAAATCAAGTAGATACGCTAACATTTCTATTTCTTCCCTGGCCGTGAAGTCCTCCGGATTTTTTTGGGATTCTTCGCTTTTAAATGGATAATATTCTTCTTCAAAATAGGTTGTTAGATACAGATCATTACATACGATTTTTACTGGATCTTTTAAACGCTCTTTGAGTTTAGATAATGTTTCAGAATTCAAATCTGTAACTTTATAGGTCACATAGTATTTAGCATAATTATCTGAAAATCCATATTCAACTACTTTAACTTGCAAANNACAATTATTCAATATTCAATGTATTATTCATGGATGAAATCAAGAACATCTCCTATTTCAGTTTTAGATGATATTAAGTTACCTTCTCTAAGTTCAACTACGTATCGCGCGGCTTTTTTTGGAGTATATGTTTGCCAGGGTTTGAGAGTAACCAGATCCAAAACATTTTTTTGCTCATCTAGAAAAATCACGTCTAATGGAATTCTCATGAAAAACATGTGAATAGCTGAACCCATTTTACCTCGTCCTTCTGGAATTTTCAAGATCATGCCTTTTTTTACGTTTTTCTTTAACATTAACCCCCGAAATCTGGAGGTGAAACTGTCTGCAATGTCTGCACATCCTAAAGTGCTTCCTTTGCTTTTATTTATTACAAGTATACATCCTTTTTCAAAATTTTCGGGCATTATATCATCCATTATTTCTTGATTGATGTTCTATGAATTAATTGTTTAGAAAATTTTCGCTATTCAAACAATTATTTTATTTTATTATTCTATTTATTATAAGTAAAATTTAATTCACAAAAAAAATTTTTTTAATAATATTTCAAATGGTAGTTATTTTGTTTGAATTTTAATCTGACTTCTTCTTAAGAGTTTTAAGGTAATGGTTTATGGATCATTTTTTATATCATTAATTTCAAAGGGCATACAGATATACACCTGAATGGTAATGAGTTGAGATCCTTCTCAAAAGCTGAAATTATTTTTATATTTTCAAGAGAATGAATTCAACAATTTATTATGTAATTAAAATGGAGGTTAATACTTATGAGGAACATCATCGTAGAAGAGCTTATCCAAAAGCCTATTGAGGAACAAGAAATTGAAGTAGTGGAAAGGAAAGGGATAGGACATCCTGATAGTTTAAGCGACGGAATAGCGGAGTCTGTAAGCAGAGCTCTTAGTAAAACTTATTTGGAAAAGTTTAATGGAATATTACATCACAATACCGACGAAGTTCAGATTACCGCCGGTGAATCAGCCCCTGAATTCGGTGGAGGGGAAATAATAAAGCCCATGGATATTCTACTTACTGGAAGGGGTATCTCCCAAGTTGATGGTGTCAAAATAGGATTGGATCGAATTGCAATAGCTGCTGCAAAGGAATATTTAAATGAAAATTTATTGAATTTATGTGTGGAAACTTGCACTGTCGTGGAATGTAAAATTGGTCATGGATCTGGTGATTTAGTGCATGTTTTCGGTAGGAAGGATGCTGTACCATCCTCCAATGACACTTCATTCGGAGTAGGATATGCACCTTTTTCTGAAACAGAGAATATAGTCATGGAAACCGAATTGATGTTAAATTCACTGGAATTCAAAAAGAAATATCCCGAAGTGGGTGAAGACATAAAAGTCATGGGGCTTCGGGAGAAAGACCGTATAACTCTTACCATTGCCATTGCCATGATATCTCAATATGTTGATGACCTGGATCATTATATCAGTGTGCGAGACGAAGTTAAAAGTAAAGTACTTGATCTGGCTTCAAAGTACACCTCAAGAGATGTAACGGCTTTTATTAATACTGCTGACAGTTTTGATCCTGAAAATCCATCGGTTTATCTCACAGTAACTGGAACATCGGCGGAAATGGGTGATGATGGCTCAGTAGGGAGGGGAAATAGAGCTAATGGTCTTATAACTCCTAATAGACCCATGTCTATGGAAGCAACATCCGGTAAAAATCCTATAAATCACGTAGGCAAAATTTACAATTTATTATCCAATGAAATGGCGAATGATATTACCAAGAAGGTTGAAGGAGTAAAACAGGTTCATATAATGACTTTAAGTCAAATTGGGAAACCTATAGATCAACCTAAAGCTTCAAGCGCTCTGATCATACCAGAAGAAGGATATAATCTGAATTCAGTTAAGACTGATGTACAGGAAATTATGGATTCTTGGCTAGCAAACATTAGTCAGATAACAGATATGCTGGTAGAAGGAAAATTACGTACATTCTAAAAAAAATAAACCTAACCTATTTAAAAATTAAATCCCAATTTTTTTATAAAAACTGCTTTTTTTTCTTTATCTTTTTTAGTAAGCGATTTAATATATTTTAGATTTATAAATCTTTTTTTATGGTCATTAAACTATTTTTTTATATAAAGTTCGAACAAAGTTTAGATGTGGATTGTATTATCATGAACTCATCAACAAAAATTGTAGGAGAATAAAAATGTCAATAAAGGAGGCAAAGCGCTCATATAACCCTAAAATCTTAGAAGGAAACATTCAAGAGTTCTGGAGTAATGAAAACATATATGAAAAGATTCAGAAAATGAGGCAAAATAATCCGAAATATTCCTTTTTAGACGGTCCACCATACTGCAGCGGAAGAATACATCTTGGAACCGCCTGGAACAAGATAATCAAAGATACTTATCTAAGATTTAAAAGTATGTCGGGTTTCAATGTAAGAAGACAACCGGGATGGGACACACATGGCCTTCCGATAGAACATAAAGTTGAAGGAATCATGGGTATAAAAAGTAAAAAGGAAATAGAAGATAGAATTGGAATTGATGTATTTGTAGATAAATGTCGTGAATTTGCAATAGAAAATAAATCCATTATGACTCAGCAGTTTAAGATGTTAGGAGTTTGGATGGACTGGAACAATCCTTACGTTACTTTTGAAACTGGTTATATGGAATCTTGCTGGTGGACTCTCCAAAAGGCCCATCAAAAAGATCTTCTGATTAAAGACTTACGTGTAATAACCTGGTGTCCCCGTTGCGAAACAGCATTAGCCATGGCAGAAATAGATTATGAGAACAAGGATGATCCTTCAATATACGTTAAATTCCCATTGAAAACGGACGAACAACATTATATATTAGTTTGGACCACCACACCTTGGACTATTCCCGCAAATATGGCTGTGTGTGTGCACCCCGACTTTGATTATGCATATGTTAAAGTGGTAGATGAAGTATATTTAATGGCTCACGCTCTTATTGACTCATTATTTGAAGATCAGGATTACGAAGTCTTAAATGTAGTTAAAGGATCTGAATTAGAGGGAATAAAATATAATCATCCTCTTTTAGATGAAATACCAATTCAAAAAGACTTCGAACACATGATAATTCTGGGGGAACATGTAACTCTCACTGAAGGTACAGGCTGCGTTCATACTGCTCCCGGTCATGGTCCTGATGATTTTGACATCGGTAAAAAATATGGACTCACTATATTTAGCCCGGTTGATGAAGCAGGATTATTTAAAGAAGATGCAGGCAAATATGCGGGAGAATACGTCAAGGATGCGGACCCGTATATTATAGGAGATTTAGATGCACATGGATTTCTCCTGAAGGCCGAAACCATAAATCACCGTTATGGATTCTGTTGGAGGTGTAAAACCCCTATAATTTATTTAGCCACTGAGCAATGGTTTTTGAAGATCACGGCTATAAAGAATAAAATGTTAACAGAACTTGAAAAAGTACGATGGATTCCCTCCTGGGCTGGAGAAAGCAGATTCCGCAACTGGGTTGAAAACGCCAGGGATTGGACTATATCAAGACAGAGATATTGGGGTATACCCATACCCATCTGGATTTGTCAAAATTGTGGAGATATAACTGTAATAGGCTCCATAGCAGAATTAAAAGAACTCGCATCTAAAGGAACCCTTAAAGGAGATTTCATACATCGTCCTCATGTGGATGAAATCATCATCAAATGCTCCTGCGGAGGAAATATGCATAGAATTCCCGATGTTCTGGATGTATGGATAGACTCCGGAGTTGCAGGATGGGCTGCACTAAACTACCCACGAGAAACCGACCTATTTGAAGAATGGTATCCCTACGACTTCATAACTGAAGGTCATGATCAAACTAGAGGATGGTTTTACTCCCAACTTGGTTGTGGTTTAATATCAATGGACAGCATCCCGTATCGAAAAGTTTTGATGCATGGTTTCACTTTAGATGAGGAAGGCAAGAAGATGAGTAAGTCTTTGGGAAATATTGTAGAACCAGACGAGGTTATAGAGAATTACGGAGCTGATATACTCCGATTCTACCTACTCTGGGGCAACAAACCATGGGAAGACCTGAAATTCAACTGGGAAGAAGTTAAAAATGTATCTAAAATGTTCAATATTCTCTGGAATGTATACATCTTCACAACCACCTACATGGCCATAGATAACTTTAATCCCACACTTTATCAAACAGATGATTTAAAACTACGAGATGAAGATTATTGGATAATGTCCCGTGCCCAAAGTCTGACAAAAATCGTAACCGAATCCCTTGATTCCCTTTATCTGCATAAAGCCACACGTAGTATAAATCAATTCATATTAGAAGATTTAAGCCGTTGGTATGTCCGTCTTATCCGAGGGCGAACTTGGATCGAAAAAGATGATCCTGACAAGTTAGGGGCTTATTACACTTTATACCAAGTAATGAAACAACTTGTAATCTTAATATCTCCCATAACTCCCCATATTAGTGAAGAAATCTACCAAAATTTGGTAAGAGGTGTGGAAAAGGATGCACCGGAAAGTGTCCATATGGAAGATTGGAAATTCGATGAAAATTTAATTCGTGAGGATTTAGAAGAGAGTATGGATGTTGTTAGGGAGATTATTGAGGCCTGTGCTCGGGCTAGAGATATTGCTCGTTACAAGCTTAGATGGCCTGTGAAAGAAGTTATTATAGTTTCAGAAGACTTTAAAATATTGAAAGCCGCTAGAAAGCTTAATCATATCATTATGGAACAGGCTAATACTAAGGAACTGGTATCATCTAACTATTTTGAAGACCTCAAGATAATTGCTAAACCAAACCTTAAAACTCTGGGACCTAAACTTAGGAGTGATGTACCTAAAGTAGCTTCAAAATTGGCTGAAGTTGACGGCGCTGACGTTGTGAAGGCTCTCGAATCTGAAAATAAATATGATGTAATGGTTGAAGATGAAATCATTGTATTGGATAGTGATGATATAATATTCGATACAGAACTTCCTGAAAATATTGTCACCTCAGATTTCGAGGGAGGAAGCGTTTTCGTGGATACTGAACTTACTTTGGAAATATTATCAGAATCCATGGCTCGTGAGCTAATAAGACGGATCCAGGATATGAGAAAAGACATGGATCTGGATGTAGAATCTAATGTACAAGTTTTCCTAGAGTGTAGCAAACAGTTCAGGGAGCTTATTAAAACATTCTTAGGCTTTATATCTCATGAAGTCCGGGCAGAGAAATTCATATTTAATCCTGGTGAAAGCGGGTATACTAAAAAATGGAATATAGAAGATGAGGAAATTACCATCACTATAAAATGATTATATAATTATAATTTATAAAATTTGAATTCAAAAGTTGATTAAGATGGCTTTAACTGATGCAGAATACGAATACGTGGTAAAAGAAGTAGGAAGAGAACCAAACGCCCTTGAATATGGGATGCTGGATATAATGTTCTCAGAACATTGTTCATATAAAAGTAGTCGTCCTATACTCAAATTATTTCCAACAGAAGGTGAAAAAGTTATAATTGGTCCAGGAGACGATGCAGGGATCGTAGCACTCACCGATGAATTAGCTTTAGTCATTGGAATGGAAAGTCACAACCATCCATCTGCAATCGAACCATATGGTGGTGCTGGAACTGGTGTAGGTGGTATAATCCGAGATATCATATCCATGGGAGCCATGCCTGTAGCTCTTCTTGATTCATTACGCTTTGGTTACTTAGGAGATCAACGGTCCCGCTATCTTTTTGAATATGTAGTTAAGGGAATATCAGATTATGGGAACCGTGTGGGAATACCCACTGTAGGTGGTGAAGTTGAATTTGACGATAATTTCCAGTCCAACCCCCTTGTAAACGTTGTTTGTGCCGGAATTGTGCGAAAGGATTCAATAATGAGGGGAATAGCACCTAATGTTGGTGATGTTTTCGTACTCATGGGCGGTAGAACTGGACGAGATGGAATACATGGAGTTACATTTGCTTCAGAAGAACTTACAACAACTTCAGAATTGGAAAGTAGACCTGCTGTACAGATAGGAGATCCATTTACCAAGAA
>PMNN01000176.1 GCA_003161815.1 Methanobacterium sp.
ATGCTTGATAAAGCATCAAAACATGGTGTTACAACATTTTGTGCACCCCCCACAATTTACAGGTTTTTGATCAAAGAAGACCTTTCAAAGTACAACTTTTCAACCTTAAAGTATGCTGTAACAGCGGGAGAGCCATTAAATCCTGAAGTTTACAACAAATTCTACGAGTTTACTGGTTTGAAGCTGATGGAAGGCTTTGGGCAGACTGAAACGGTTGTGTGTATAGCTAACTTCCCATGGATGGAACCAAGACCTGGATCAATGGGGAAACCTTCACCTGGCTATGATATACTTCTGATGGATAAGCATGGAAAGATATGTGATATAGGTGAAGAAGGAGAAATCGTTATAAAAACAAAAGATGGTAAACCTCCAGGTCTTTTCAACGGATACTACCGTGATCAGAGAAAAACAGAGGAAGTATGGTATCAAGGTTATTTTCATACTGGAGATACCGCATGGATGGATGAAGATGGTTACTTATGGTTTGTGGGAAGAAATGATGACATCATTAAAAGTTCAGGTTATAGAATAGGGCCATTTGAGGTGGAAAGTGCAGTTATATCCCATCCTGCAGTTCTAGAATGTGCTATTACTGGCGTAACACACCCAATAAGGGGACAAGTAGTGAAAGCTACAATAGTTATTGCCAAGGGGTATGAACCATCAGAAGAATTGAAATTAGAGATTCAAAACCATGTTAAACAGGTTACTGCTCCATATAAATATCCAAGAATTATTGAATTTGTTGATGAACTCCCTAAAACCATAAGTGGTAAAATAAGAAGAGTAGAAATTCGAGCCATAGATCGAGAAAAACAGGTATAGATTTTCAATACTTCAATTAATTTGATTCATCAATCAAATTTCATTTTAATCAATGAAATTTTTTAATCAATAGAAAATTGAACTAATTTATCTAAAATTTTTAGTAAAAGATGAATAATTATGTTAGAAAACATGAAAAAGAAAAATCCTTATCCATTAATTAACGCATTAGAATGTAAAGCATGTGAAAGATGTGTATTAGCATGCAAAAAAGGTGTTCTCAAAATAGGTAATGATATAAATCCACGCGGATATCATTATGCTGTCTATGAAGGAGAAGGATGTACAGGATGCGGAGACTGCTATTATACTTGCCCAGAACCCTTAGCAATTGAGGTACATATACCTAAGAACAAGAAAAAAGCTGGAAAGAAAGTAATTGAAGAAGAATCTAATTTTTATTAGTATTATGACAATTTAATTGGAGAAAAATTTAATATGGCTACACAATTAATTAAAGGAAACACAGCAATTATAATAGGGGCAATGTACGCTGGTTGTGATTGTTACTTCGGTTATCCGATCACTCCTGCCACTGAAATCCTCCACGAAGCCTCAAAATACTTTCCTATGGTGGGTAGAAAATTTGTGCAGGCTGAATCAGAGGAGGCTGCAATAAACATGGTATACGGCGCCTCTGCAGCAGGTCATAGGGTAATGACAGCATCATCCGGACCTGGAATAAGTCTTAAACAGGAAGGAATATCATTTTTAGCTGGAGCAGAACTCCCGTGTGTTATTGTAGATATTATGCGAGCAGGTCCAGGATTAGGCAATATTGGACCAGAACAAGCTGATTATACTCAGATGGTGAAGGGTGGGGGGCATGGAAACTACCGTAACATTGTGTTAGCCCCCAATTCAGTGCAGGAAATGTGCGATTTCACCATTAAAGCATTTCAATTAGCGGAAAAATATCGTAATCCCGTTGTTATATTAGCCGACGGAGTTTTGGGTCAAATTGTTGAACCCCTCAAATTTCCAGTAGAATCAATAGAACCTAAGATAGATGTAACATGGGCTGTCTGCGGAACTATGGAAACCAAAAAAAATCTAGTTACATCCATATTCCTTAACTTTGAGCAGTTGGAAAATTTTAACTATAGACTTCAAACGAAATATGATGAAATAAAAAAGAATGAAGTTGATTTTGAAGAGTACAGGGTGGAGGATGCAGAGATAATCCTAGTGGCATATGGAATAAGCAGTAGAATAGCCCGATCAGCAGTGGATCTCTCCAGAGAAGAGGGTATAAAAACTGGGCTTTTCCGACCGAAAACATTATTCCCATTTCCAAAAGAAAGGCTTAAAGGAATAGTAGAAAAGCGAGAATGCAGTTTAATATCCGTGGAAATGAGTAATGGACAAATGCGGGAAGATATTAAACTTTCAATAAACTGCAATCGCCCAGTAGAACTGGTGAATAGAATGGGAGGTAATCTCATGGATGTGGATACTATTATGAATAAGATTAGGGAAATTAATGGAAACAGCAAGGAGGAAAGCCTCCAATGAATAATAACATCCATGATAATGAATTTGAAGATGAGTTTGAAGATAGGATAATAGGAAAACCGCCATCCATGCTCAGCGAGTTCCCGCGGAAAGGTGGTAGTGCCCCTACAGCAACTCATTACTGCCCCGGATGTGGGCACGGAATACTGCATAAACTAATAGCGGAAGCCATAACTGAACTGGATATTCAGGAGCGCACAATTATGACCAGTCCAGTGGGATGTGCAGTGTTTGCTTATTATTACTTTGACTGTGGTCATGTTCAAGTTGCTCATGGAAGGGCACCTGCCGTTGGTACAGGATTATCTAGGGCTGAAGATGATGCAGTGGTAATATTGTATCAGGGAGATGGGGATTTAGCTTCAATAGGTCTTAATGAGACCATCCAAGCCGCTAATCGTGGTGAAAAGCTGGCAGTATTCTTCATAAATAACACTGTATATGGAATGACTGGAGGGCAGATGGCTCCTACCACCTTGCTGGGAGAAGTAACCGTGACTTGTCCTAACGGCAGAGACCCACGATTTGCAGGATACCCCCTTCATATGTGTGAATTATTAAATAATCTTGACGCTCCAGTTTATATTGAAAGAGTTTCGCTATCTGACCCCTTTCACATAAGAAAAGCGAAAAAAGCTGTGATTAAGGCATTGGAGATTCAGAGGGATGGTAAAGGATACACTTTTGTGGAGGTTTTGTCACCTTGTCCCACAAACCTTAAACAGGATGCTTTAGGAGCGCAGAAATTCTTAAATGAAGATATGATGAAAGAATTCCCATTAGTTAAATTAAGGGATAGGAGTAATGAAGTAGAGAAACTTTGTCGTGATGTGAGTGATTTTTCTAAGGAATCACTTGATAAAATATTTGAGATATCCCATGAGAAAAATATAGAAGCCATAGATGACCCGGATTTTATACCAAGGGTGGTTAAAATATCAGGTTTTGGTGGACAGGGTGTCATGAGTATGGGTCTTACTCTGGCTCAGGCTGCTTATAATTCCCGGCGATATGTCTCATTTTATCCTGCATATGGTCCTGAGCAACGTGGAGGAACATCTGATTGCACTGTAGTTATATCGGGGGAAACTATAAGTTTACCTACGGCTTGTAAATCAGATTTACTGGTTGCTTTGAATGAGCCATCCCTAGAGAAATTCGCTAATAGAGTTAAAAAAGGAGGAATTATCCTTTATGACGCCGAATTGGGCGAATTCAATGCCCCTGATGGAGTTAAAATGATACGAGTGCCTGCTGTTAGAATAGCTAAGAAATTTGGAGTGGTTAAAGCAGCTAATACTGTTATGTTAGGTGTTATAATACAAGTCACATCAACAGGACTTTCTCAAGAAGTTTTTGAAGATGCTGTTAAACACACTTTCAGTAAAAATCCTAAATTGATTGAGATTAATCTGGAAATATTGAAGGCAGGTTTAGAATGGGCTAAGGAAAATTCAAATTAAACATTAAGAATCTATTGGAAGAAAATTTTCTAAACTTATATAACGGTTTATTTTTGAATTTCTATTATAATGGTGATTTGAGTTGAATCAAATTAAAAAAGTTAAAAAGATGGATGGTAGTGTAGAAAACTTTGATCCGGAGAAGTTTAAAAGGGCTATGTTGAAGGCAGCAATTGATGCTGGTTACACTTTAGAGGGAAATGTGGATTTAACTTTGGTTGATGTAATTACAGATGATTTAGAGAAAGAATTAGAGGGTGAAAATGAAATAGATACTTTTACCATTCGTAAGATGGTTTTAAATAAGTTGGGGGGTTTTGAATCATCTATAGTTGAATCGTGGAGAAAATTTGAAAAGAAATACAAAGATAACTGAATTCAAATATGAGAATTAGTTTAATGAAATATGGAAATTGATAAAAAATTATGAATTATGGAATTCATTAATTCTGAGATCTTAATTCACAATTCTTAAGTAGTTTAACTATATTGAGCCAGAATTCCTGTATAGATTTTACCACTTGAATAAACTGATCCAGATTAACTGGTTTGGTTATAAAGGAATTGACACAATTCCGATAGACTTCAACTATATCCTCATCTTATGACGAAGTGGTTAAAACCACTACAGGTATACATCTCAGCCTTTTATCATCTCTCATTTCTTTTAAAACTTCTTTTCCACTCTTTTTAGGTAGATTAAGGTCTAGTAATATAAAATCTGGAAGAGGCAGTTAAAGAACTCGTTCTCGCGACTTAGCATATTTATAGCCTCTTCACCATCCTTTGCAATTCGTATTTTATTATCTATTTCAGCGTATTTAAATACTTCTTGGATTAAACGCACATCACCGGGATTATCCTCGACTAGTAAAATGTCTATTGGATTGTTTAAGCGGCTGTTCATACCATTCATCAATTTATAATTTTTTTTAAGATTTATATAGAATATAGGGTTTAAGTCGCTAGTTTAAGATGGATATGATAAATGATGTATTTCCAATTTTCTCGATGAGAAAAAAATTTTTTTAGATATAGTTTACCAGATTTTAGTCATTTGATGTTGTAAACAACATTAATTCACACCCATTCTTAAGACCCTTATAGTCTAACTTTATGTTTTAAATGTTAAATAAATTTTTTGTACGAATTATATTTGGAACATTAGTAATAAAACAAGATAGTAGTTAAAAATTGTTTCAGGGGAGCTAAAAGTAAAATAGTAAATTGTATTAATAATTCAAGAAAAACATAATTCTATATAAAAAACTCAATAATCTTTTTTGATAGTAAAATGATGACCATTTAACAATTTCTATAAAAATTTGAATAGATTATTTGTATTTCAACAAAAAAAATTTTATAAATTCAATTTATGGAGTTGAGAGGATATCATGAGGAAAAATAGGATTTTGTGTTGGAATGTAAATGGAATAAGAGCGGTTCATAGAAAAGGCTTTAAAAACTGGCTTATAACTGAAAAACCAGATATTCTATGCCTTCAAGAAACAAAAGCAATTCGAAAACAATTTCCAACAGATATTATGAATCTCAAAGGCTATCAAACCTATTTTTCCGAAGCCGATAGGAAAGGCTATAGTGGAGTGGCTATGTACACGAAAATAAAGCCAGAAAAAGTAAAAAAAGGTTTTGGAATAGATGAATTTGACCAAGAAGGACGAATATTAATTGCAGATTATGTAGATTTCGTTCTGTTTAACATATACTTCCCCAATGGCAAAAGATCCCCCGAAAGGCTGCAATTCAAGATGGATTTCTACGATTCATTCTTAGAATATATAAATGAACTTAAAGATAACGGTAGAAATATAGTGGTCTGTGGAGACCTTAATACTGCTCATAAAGAAATAGACATAGCTAGACCTAAAGAAAACGAGAAAATCTCAGGATTCTTACCAGAAGAAAGAGCATGGGTGGACAAATTTTTAAGTCAAGGATACGTAGACACCTTCCGGGAGTTTAATAAGAACTCTGATCAATATAGCTGGTGGAGTTATCGAACCAAAGCCAGGGAAAGGAATGTGGGCTGGAGATTAGATTATTTCTTTGTAAACAAGGAATTCATGGATCATGTAGAATCTTCATACATTTTATCAGATGTTATGGGGTCGGATCACGCTCCAATAGGTTTAGATTTAATATGGAACGATTAAATTTTATTAAAATTTTTTATTACCAATAATTCATTTATGGAGATTTACGATGATTAATAAATCTTCTTTTATTCATCATTTAAGAAAATTTTAACATTTCTTTGACTATTCAATAAATCAAAAATAATCGATAATTCAGATTTTAATATCACTAATTACAATATTTTAAATTCATAAATAAATTATATCATTAAAAGCTTTAAATGGAAAGTAGAGGGATTATATGAGTTACAAAGGAGTTTGTAAGGTTTTTTTAGATTCATGCGACATATCTGTTGGTGACATTATTTTGATAATCAAAAATAGTGTAGAATACAGGGGCATGGTTTTAAACAGAGCAGCAGGTGTGGATGATAAACATTTAGTGCTTAAATTAGATAATGGTTACAATATAGGGGTTGATGTAACTGATGCACAAGTAGAACTTTTGGAGAAGGGAGAAAAACCTAAAATAGAGTTACCTAAATTTGATATAAAGAAAGATCCTGATAAGGAAGATATAACCATAATATCTACTGGGGGAACTGTTGCATCCATAATTGATTATAAAACTGGCGCTGTCCATCCCGCTTTCACTGCAGATGACCTTCTGCGCGCAAATCCTGAATTAATGGAGCAGGCTAACATTAAAGGGAAGGCCATACTTAATATTTTAAGCGAGAATATGAAACCAGAGTATTGGATTAAATCCGCTCGTAACATAGCTGATGAGGTTAATAATGGTGCATATGGGGTTGTTGTGGCGCATGGAACTGACACCATGCATTATACTTCTGCAGCATTGAGTTTTATCCTGGATACTCCTGTTCCCATAATTTTAACCGGAGCACAGAGGAGTTCAGATCGACCGTCAAGTGATGCTTTCCTGAATCTGATGGCGTCAGTTACAGCAGCAAAATCAGATATAGCTGAAGTATTGGTTTGTATGCACTCCACCATGAATGATTCTCAGGCTTATTTACATCGGGGTACAAAGGTTAGGAAAATGCACACCTCCCGGCGGGATACTTTTCGCAGTATAAACACTCAACCTCTTGCTAGGATTCAAAATAGTAATTTAGAAATTTTGGATAAAACCATAGATTATACGAGGAGAAGTCTAGATGAAATTAAAATTTATGATTCGTTGGAAGAGGATGTTGCATTAATAAAGAGTTATCCTGGAATATCCGTGGGTATAATAGATTATTATTTGGATAAAGGATTCAAGGGGCTAGTGTTAGAGGGTACAGGATTAGGGCATTGCCCAGAAGAATTGATGCCTTCACTCCAACGGGCAAATGATATGGGAATTCCAGTGGTAATGACCTCCCAATGTCTCTACGGAAGAGTTAATATGAATGTTTATAGCACGGGCCGTAAACTTGTAGACTCAGGAGTGATTTCAGCTATGGATATGTTGCCAGAGACGGCTTATGTTAAACTGGTATGGACATTAGGTCAAACACAGGATTTAGATGAAGTGAAAAATATAATGCAAACTAGTTTGAAGGGCGAAATTCGACGTAAAACATCCCAGAAATATTTTTTAATTTAACTCATGAAGGTGATTTTTAATGGATTATGAGAAAATCGGTCTTAAAATGGGATTGGAGGTACACCAGCAGCTTAACACGAATGAAAAATTATTTTGTCCCTGTGAATGTAGCCTCACCGATAAAAAACCACAACTAAAGATTTTAAGAAATTTAAGACCCACTCAAAGCGAGTTGGGTAAAATCGACAGGGCAGCATTTGAAGAATCCCGACGCAAACTTCAATTTGTCTACGAATCCTACGATCATCACACTTGCCTAGTTGAAGCTGATGAAGAACCACCTCGTCCATTAAATCTAGAAGCTCTGGAAATATCTCTCATAATTGCTTCGTTGGTAAACATGCAGATTGTGGATGAATTCCATGTCATGAGAAAACAGGTTATAGATGGAAGCAATACTGGAGGATTTCAAAGGACGGGATTAGTAGCCACTAATGGTTATTTGGAAACAGACTATGGAAAAGTAATTATAGAGAATCTCTGCTTAGAGGAAGACGCAGCCAGAAGAATGCATGAAGAGAAAGGAAAAACTAATTTCCGGTTGGATAGATTAGGAATCCCTCTAGTTGAGATAACAACTGATCCTAGTATTAATAACCCTCAGCAAGTGAAGGATGTGGCTTATCAAATAGGCCAGATTTTGCGTAGTACTAAAGTTAAGAGGGGACTCGGAACTATTCGTCAGGATTTAAATATATCTATCAGTGAAGGCGCTCGAGTTGAGATTAAAGGGGTTCAAGATCTGGATTTAATGCCTAAAATGGTTGAAAATGAGGTTAAAAGGCAGATAAATCTTCTTCAAATTAAAGATGAGCTCCGAAAAAGAGATGCAAGTATAGAAAATGAAATATTTAATGTGGGGGCGGTCTTTACAGATACGAAGTCAAAGATAGTGTCTAAGGCATTATCTAACGGAGGTAGTGTTTTGGCTGTTAAACTCAATGGATTCGCGGGTTTAATTGGAAGAGATATTCAACCTGATAGAAGATTTGGAACAGAGCTTGCAGGATACGCTAAAAAAATGGGCGTATCTGGCATATTTCACACTGATGAATTGCCGTCATATGGAATAACACAGGAAGAAGTTGGAGCTGTAATTAATATTATCGGAGCGTTAAAAGAGGATGCGTTTATCCTTGTGGCAGATGAGGATGAAAAAGCCAGAAATTCTCTTATAGAAGTCCAGAGTAGAGCAGAAAATGCTATAAAGGGAGTCCCTGAGGAAACCAGGAAGGTTCTGGATGATGGGAATACAGAATATTTACGTCCTCTCCCTACTGCCAGTAGAATGTACGTGGAAACTGATATACCAGCTATTACCATAGCCCGAGACTATCAGGAGAGTTTAAAATCCAATCTACCTGAGCTGCCTGATGTAAAGAAGAATCGTGTAATGATGGAACATGGATTAAGTGAAGATCTGGCATTACAATTGGTTAGAATTGATAAAACAAGTGAATTTGAAAAACTCAAAGCGGAATATAAGGTTGACTCCTCAATCATAGCTTCCACTTTAGCTTACACTATCAAAGAACTTAAAAGAGAGAGATTAAATGTGGATGCATTGGATTTGAAAGTTTTGGGAGAAGTTTTCTTTTACATTAATGAAAATAAGATCCCGGCAGCTTCCATCCCAGCAGTATTGCGAAGTGTGGCTAGACATGGATACTCGGTTAGTGAAGCGGTTAAAGAAGAAGGCTTGGAAAAACTGTCAAAAGCGGAAGTAGAGCTGATTATTGATAATTCAATCTCCTCAAATAATGATATTATTAAAGAGCGAGGAATGGAAGCTATGGGTCCTCTGATGGGGATAGTTATGAAGTCTCTTAAGGGAAAAGCAGATGGTAAATTAGTTAATAAACTTTTAAAAGATAAATTAATTAAGCTGATAGACTAAATTAAAAAACTAGAGAAAATTTAGATCATAAAATTGTTAATGATTTTATAATGCAAGATTAAAAGGAATTGATCAAGTATGGATGAATATGATATGGTGATAATAGGTTCAGGACCTGCTGGATTAACAGCTGCTATTTACTCCGGCAGGCAGAATTTCAAGACTCTAGTTTTAGAGAAAGCATTAGCAGGTGGAACTGGGTTGATAGTACCGCTCATGGAAAACTATCCGGGCTTTGATATGATATCTGGGAGAAAATTGATAGAGCTTATGAAAATACAGACTATGAAACATGCAGAAATAAAAGAATTTGAGGAAGTTAAGAAGGTGGAATACAATGGAGATCTGTTGAAAATATCCACCACTAAAGCTAGTTACATGTCTAAATCCGTTATATTAGCTACAGGTAGTAAGCATAGATTTCTTAATGTTCCAGGTGAAGCTGAATTTCTAGGTCGAGGAGTTTCTTACTGCGCCACCTGTGATGGTCCATTATTTGTAGGCCGGAGAGTACTTGTAGTCGGCGGAGGGAATAGTGCCGCTCAGCAGGCGATATATCTGGATAGTATAGGAGTTTTGGTGGCTATGGTCCACCGGAGAGATGAACTTAGAGCTGAAATTTATCTGCAGAAACTTTTAGAAGATAAGGATATACCCATAATCTGGAATTCCGAGTTGGAGAAGATTAAAGGTGATCAACTGGTGCAAAGCGCAGTTTTGTATAATATAAAGACAGATCAAAAAGAAGAAGTGATTACAAACGGCGTATTCATTGCTGTTGGTGAAATACCAGCTAATCAGGTGGCTAAGGAGATGGGAGTAGAAATTGATGAGCGTGGTGGATATATAATTACAGATAAAGGTCAAAGAACTAACCTTCCAATGGTTTACGCTGCCGGTGACATAACAATTGGAAACAATCAGTGGTTGATTGCATGTTCTGAAGGGGCTGTAGCTGCTTTATCTGCATATAATGACATTCGAATAAAGAAATAATGAAATTTATTGGAGTGATAATCGCAAATAATTGAATTTAAAAGAGTAAATATAAAGGAATATTCTCTTAAATTCGATCCTAAATGAAAGAATTGGGAATTTGAATTAATAGCGTAATTTTAGAAATAACTCGGAAATTGATGAGTTATCAAGTATAAGAAAACCTATTTTATGAACAAAATGTTATTATATTGTTATTCATAAATCCCATGACGAATCTAAATTTGCCCGTGGTTAGAGCTTAAAAATTATGATATCCACTTGTAGGCATTGGCAAAAATATAAGACGCTTGAAAATCTCTGAATCAAGTGAATATAGACGATTCAATCGAAATTTTAATAGTGAGTGTTTTGAGCTTAGAATCACCATTTTTTACTCATTAATAATTTTTTTTATTTGATTTTATTTTTTTTTCTTATGAAGATATATTACAGTGGTTAAATTGGTATCTGATGTTAAATTCGGCCCTGCAGGAAATCCTTTAGGATATATAGGTGAAACTATAAATGTTTGTGATTATATTCGTAGAAGAGGATTAAATGCATATGAATATCAAGCCACATATGGCGTGCGTATTTCTAAACAATCTGCTTTAAAGCTTAAAAAGAGCTCTAAAGAAAATAATATCCTTATTTCTATGCACGCTCCATACTATATCAATTTATCCTCGAATAAGGATGATGTGGTTGATAGATCCATTCAAAGATTAATTCAATCTGCAAAGGCTGCGGAATGGTTGGATGCCTACCGGATAGTGTTTCATCCCGGATTTTATACTAAATATACTCCCACTGAAGCTATGATGAAGCTTCAGAGTGCAATTAATGATTTAACGGAGAAATTGGAGTCCATGGGTGTTTCCAAGTATACATTCGCCCCGGAGACTACGGGTAAAAAAACACAACTCGGTAGTTTAGAGGAGATTATAAAAATCTGTCTTACACATGAAAACTTCACTCCTACAGTCGACTTCGCACATCTACATGCTAGATCAGGTGGAGGAATAAAAAGTAAAAAGGATTATGGGGAAATATTTGAGAAATTAGAAGATAATTTAGGTTTAAATTCACTGCATAGTCATTTTACAAGCATAGAATTCACGGATAAAGGTGAAAGAAGACATCATGCTCTTTTTGAGGATAATTATGGACCTCCAATGGAACCACTTCTTGAGGAAATAGCAGAAAGAGGCTGGAATGTTACTGTAATCTGTGAAACTCCCCTTTTAGATGAGGATGCTTTATTAATGCAGAAGGCTTATAATAAGATTTTGAAAATTTATGAGTAATTCATGAAATAAATTTTTTTTGTATTCTCACATTCCATCAATTATTATTAATGAAATTTTATATCTTATAATACATATCCGTATAAACATATGATTATAAAAATTACTGATTCAATGGTCAGCTAAGAAAGGTAACCTTTAATCTAAAAATTAATTATTGGCCCAAACTATTTAAGTATATGATTAAAAAAATATTAATGGTGATTACCTAGTGAAATTTAATAATATAATCTCCGATCCTATTATATCAGATAAAAAGACATCAAGAACCCCGGAAAAACCTAAAAAAGAAGCTAAACTAGTTGTACTTCAACCTATTGGTTACCCTTTTCTATGTAACTTGGTGGAGAACCCTAAAATAGAAATATTTAATAAAGAACTTTTTGAACTCTACGCCAGAGAGCAATGGGAGGGATTTACCGTAAATGAAGGTTCATTTATTTTTGATCAGAAATTATTACCAGATTATGCTTTCAAGATTATAAAAGCCCATCCAGATAACTCTGAAATAACTGAAAATACTTCTATTATACTTATGGAAATAGATGAATCTAAAGAAATCAGGAGACTGAAAAGCAATATTAAAATGGAGGATGTAATTGGACAGGAAAGGGCTAAAACTAAATGCAAAATCATCATGAAGTACCTGCAGGATCCCTCACACTTCGGTGAATGGGCTCCACGTAACGTGTTATTCCATGGTACCCCTGGAACAGGGAAGACTATGTTAGCTAAATCGTTATCTAACGAGCTTAATGTGCCATTATTCCTGATAAAAGCTACTAGTCTGATAGGTGAGCATGTGGGGGATGGGGCTCGGCAGATACATGAATTATTTGAGGCAGCGTCCATCACCGCGCCGTCTGTGATTTTCATAGATGAAATAGATGCCATAGGCCTTGATAGAAAATACCAATCACTTAGAGGAGACGTATCTGAAGTAGTTAATGCCTTACTCACTGAAATGGATGGAATTGAATATAATAAAGGAGTGGTGACTATAGGAGCCACTAATAATCCTTATCTACTGGATTTCGCAATAAGGAGCAGATTTGAGGAGGAAATAGAATTTACATTACCTGATGAGGAGGAGAGATCGGCTATAATTGAGCTCTATGTGAAATCATTACCTATACCAGTTGAATTTGACCTTAAAAAATTAGTTAATTATACAAAGGGAATGTCTGGAAGGGATATTAAAGATAGGGTCCTAAAAGTAGCTTTACATAAGGCTATCTATGAGGATGGAGAATTAATAACGTGGAAACAAATTAAATACGCGTTAAAACAACTCAAAAAGGATAGTGATCAACCTAAGGGAATGTTTGCCTAGATTAAAATTACAATTTTCTTTTTTTTTAATTTAATAAAAATATTTTCATTTAATTTTCTGAAAAAATAGTTTCAGCTGCTTTAATCACCATAACGTCGTCTTTTTCTGCAGCATCCTTTATATTTTTAATTATATCGTAGAAGACACGGTCCACTACTACTTGAGTTAAATCATCAATTATCTTTTCCTTACCATTAAGGTCGCCCAAAATTTTCAACGCTTTAATGATCTCTTTTCGTCTTATTTCCTCTGCACTAGCCCGTATATGTGATATGATGGGTTCAACTTCCAAATGTTTTAATGATTTCTCTAAAAGTTTCAGTTCATCTTCAACGATTCTTTGAGCATTATAAACCTCCGATTCCCTCATTTTAAGGTTTTCATCTGCTATAAACTTCAAATCATCCATATTGAATAGTTTAACACCTAAATCTTTCACATTTTCATCTATATCCCTTGGATTGGCAATATCCACTATGACCAACTGGGAAAGATTCTCGGAGGGAACGGCTTTTTCTACCTCTGTACAAGTTAATATGGGATGAGGTGCTCCAGTTGCACTTATGATCACATCAGCATCCTGCATGGCCTCATGAAGCCTGTCAAAATGAATAGCATATCCATTTAATTCACTTGCTAATTTAACTGCACTCTTATAGGTACGGTTAGCCACCACTATAGCTTTAAGCTTCTTTTCTACCAGAGCCTTAGCCACCAGAGTGCCCATTTTGCCTGCACCAATAACCAACACTTTTTTACATTTTAAATCTCCATGCACAGATTCGGCGAGCTTCACAGCTGCTGTTCCAATAGATGTTGATCCTTGATTTATGCGCGTGTTTTTCCTTACCACTTGCCCTACGTGCACGGCTTTAGTAAAAATAGTTCTTAATACTGGTCCCATACACCCTTCTTTAAGACCTCTTTTTCTCGCGTCTTTGATTTGTCCCAATATTTGGTCTTCGCCTATTATCATAGACTCTAATCCTGATGCCAGTCGTAGAAGGTGTTGGAGAGCGTCTTTATCGCTTTCCACGGCGAAATTTGATAGATCCAGGGATAGATCTTCTTCTTTCAGCTGATCTGAAATTAGATAAAATTCAGCTCGGTTGCATGTTTTCAGGTAGATATATTCGTGGATNNTTATGATCCACTCTGATATTCAGAATCATTTATATTAACCCCAAAATTAATGATTTAAGGATTTTTTAAGTAAGTTATCAACGTATGTTTGGGCGTTTTCTAATTTTCCTTCTTTTAGAAGTTTTTTAATTTTTTCATCCTTAGATACAATGTTTAAATAATATTTTCTTTTTTTTTGGTCATTTACTTCTTTTTTTAGTAAGTTACGAGTGAAATTTTGAAGTTCTATTTTAAGAATATCCTCATCTGTTATTACTTTTTCGATTCTTTTTCTTAATTCTCGAGCCATTAGGGGACTTTTACCTTGTGTGAATATACATATTTGCACATCTCCTATAAAAAAAGACGATGGTACAATTGTATCACCTTCATCTGGCTGGTCTGCTCTATTCAGTAATTTTCCTTCGGCAAGATTTGACAGACGCTGGTTTAACTGTGTATCCCCGGTGGCTACAACCACCAGATCAGCCCATTGGATCCATTTTTGAGCTTCATCCATAGGCTTTAAAGATGCTCTTAATTTTAATAATTCTATCGGAAGCAGTTTTCCCAATATAATTACATTTGCTCCTGATTCTAGGAATCTTATAGCTCTTCTCGTACCCACTTCTCCTGATCCTGCTATCAAAACATTTTTATACTTCATTTCTAGGAAGAGAGGGGTCCAACCCATCCTATAACTCCAAGTTCTTCATTCGTAAAATTTTGATGGCCGTTTTAAGATCATTGTCGCATTCCTGTAGAACGTTATAAGCCTCCTCTTCAGGGACTTGGAAAGTTTCTGATAAAGCTTTAACACTCTCTTTTATGGATGAGTGGGATAATCCCACTAATTCTTCGGATAATAGTTTTTTAAGCTGCATGTATTCATCTTCACTCATATTAATTCTTCTCATTAACATATCCCTTAAGGGACAGGGTTTAGATGGTTTGCAGCACCATACCAGGGATCCAAAACAGGTTCCTTCACCATGGCCTAATCTAGTGTTTTCTCCAAATTTTTCTTTTATGTTAATATAATCTTGAGGTGTGAGTTTAGCATCTTCCAATGCATATAATATGGGGCAGGGCTTTACTGGCGGACAACAAAATGCTAAAGCTCTTTTATCACCTCCCCTGCATACATGTGATGGTGAATCTTCCCACTCCATTCTATTCCTCCGTAAACATTTTCTTTTTCTCTGTGGGTGTTAAATCTTCTACAATAGAACTAGGGAGTCCTGTTTTAAGGATTTTCCCGCCCCTCATTAGCGCAGCTCGGTCACAAACTTCCAGCACAAAATCCATATCATGACTTATGATGAGGAAAGTTTGGTTAAGTTCTTCACGAGCTTTTCTTATAGAATCGGTCACTTGGACTCGGGTTATAGGATCCATTGTACCGGTGGGTTCGTCCAGTATTACAATGTTAGGTTCTTTGATAAGAACCTGTGCTAAAGCTACTCGATGACGTTCTCCACCACTTAATTCATCAGGATATTTAGTTAATAAGCTATTAACATATTCTTCATCAAAACCAACGGCCTTAAGCACATATAATGCTTTCATTTTAGCAAATTCAGCTGGAAGTTCCAGACTTATAGCAATAGTTAGATTGCCCAACACTTCACGGTGCGGATAGAGACTGTATTCCTGATGAAGTATTCCTAGGTAAGGTTTTACTCTACCTCTTCCAGCAAATCCTTTTTCTGTCATATCGATCCAGTCATCTCCAAGTTTAACAGCTATACCACCGTTGCTTGGGTCGGTTAAACCATAAAGTATTCTGGATAGGGTGGTTTTACCAGCACCACTTAAACCTACTACACCAAATATTTCCCCTTCATCCACTTCAAGACTTACATCATCAACAGCCTTCACCACACCCCGATCTATGGAGTAATAATATTTTTTAACTCCTTCCAATTTAATTATCGGGCCGCCGAGTTTAATTACATCCCGTTTTTCAGGTAGGGGCACTTGATCTAGGAATTTCTGCACTACAACGGTAGGGTTACCTTCTTCTATAATCTCTCCTTTCTCGAGCCATATCACATGATCAGAAAGTTTTTTCATGACTTCTGGCCAGTGGGAGGTGATGACCATGGTTGTACCTTTTTCCTTTACTCCTTCTAGGAGGGCTTGATGTATAAGTTCTGCGGTTTTAGGGTCCAGGGTACCGGTGGGTTCATCCGCCAAAAAAAGCATGGGTTCTTTAGCCATCTGTCTAGCTAGAACCACCCTTTGTTTTTCACCACCACTAAGGTCTCGGGCAATATGAGTTATACGGTGAGACATTTGCACTGTTTCAATAAGATCTATAGCCATATAAGTGCTTTCCTCATCATCATGCCCACTGATGGATTTTATAACGTTATCAATTACGGTGTCATCCTCATAAAGGGCAAAGGTTCTCTGTAACATTATAGATATTCTTCTTTTTATAGCGGAGAAGAGTAAACGTTCGCAATTCCAGAAATCAACTCTGTATGCTTCGAATTCACACCCACAAATACTGCAAACTTTCCCTGCCCGGGAAGGTGCGTCTACAATCCTACAATCGGGACATAAAGCCACATTATAAAAAATTTTTCCTTCATCTGGTTTATAATCCTGCATTCCCCGCAACATATTTAACAAAACAGACTTACCAGCACCGCTTCTTCCCAAAATACCTAAAACACTACCCTCATCAATGTTCATGCTAATGTTTTTCAAAACATCAACGCCTTTAAACGTCTTGGTAACATTTTCCATTTCTATAAAAGACATGAAACACACCCTTTTTTATTGATCTGCAATTATTAATATTAAATTAGTTTAAAACTGTTAATTATAAGATTTTTCTTCATGATATTTTTGATAATAAATTATTTTCATACTTCAGTTAATCTATGATTTTTTTTGTTATAAAAAATTTTTCACAGTACAATTTATAAATTATTCTAGTTTTTTATACTAATGATAGATCAAAGGGTGTTATCCCATCTTTAAGGCTTCTGGCCATAGATATACCATCTGCACCAGCAGACATCATTTTTCTAGCAGATTTCACATCATGTATGGAGTTATTTCCTATGAGAAAGATGTCTGTATTTTCTTTAATAGAAGTTATTACACTGTAATCTGCATTTTTATATCCTGGCTTCACAGCATCTACATGAAGAAAATCGGCACCAGCATCTTCTACGATTCTAGAAATGGTAATTATGTCCGTATTTTGAGTGTTCGCTCGTATCTTCACAGAAACCTTACTTGTACATTTTTTTACAACTTCTTTAGTGAATTCATTTAACAAGTTAAGTTCCATAAGCAAAGCCTGTCCACATTTCAAATCCATTATCTCGGGTTGTTGACAGTGAGCATTTATTTCCACCACATCAACGCCTTTTAATTTTGAGATTTCAATTATCGGTTGGGGAGTAGTGGCTCGGATGTTAACTGATACCATACCATCCCAATCAGCTTGATTTTTAATTATATTCGTTTGTTGACTTATATGGGTTATTAACTCTGTTTCTGGAATGTCAAATTCTGCTCTACCTCTTTGGATAATCATGTGCCCTGCATTTATAGTCTTCCTATCTGCGTTGTAGCCTCCAATAGTCACCATATCAAAACCTTTAGTGGCTAGTTTACTGCAGAATTTTCCATTGGTTATACCTGCCATGGGTGCTATAACTTCAATATAATACACTCCTAGGTTTGAATATAAATTTTGAATAAATTAATTGAAATCATAATAACATTATCTAAATTATTACAAACATAATATAGAATCCTAATATAATAATAATTAAACAAAAATATTTATTAAAGAATACTTTCTTCTATTCCTTCATCACATGAACCAAATCATACGTGAATCCACCCCTTATTTCCTCTAGGGCAAGATCAGCTAAATTAGCAGCTTTTTCAGCGGTAGGGGCTTTTCCAATACCAGCTTTAAGTGCAATGTTAATTTCATCCTCTATCTCTTCAATAATCTTCAAAAGCCCCTGAGGTTCCAAACCATTACAAGGAGACATAAAATTATCACCACCAATAAAAAACAGCAAAGATCCCCTCTCAATCAATTTCTTCATAAGAAAATGTTGAACACGATTAACGATAAAAGAAGTATCATATGCCGGAATTATATCAGTTAGAGAATCTGTGATGCCATTTATATCGATATGGGCGATCTGAACAAAGCTTTCATCAAGCTTCACCATACTATCTATAGCCAGAACCTCTCTTCTATCTTCAGACTGGGCTCCGCCATAATTTTGCAGTGCATTAGTAGCCTTCCTCTGAGCATCATAAGGGGTTTCAGCAGCACCCACGCCCATACTCACAGTTACAGGATAGCGGTTTCCAATAGATTTTTGAATACGGATATGATCCTCCATATCAACACCATTAGTCACAGCTAGCATATTATCAAAACGGGTGAAAAATACTAAACCACCTTTAGCAGCAAACTGTCTCTGTAGATCAGCATAGAGTTCTGACTGTAAAATCTGAAGATCAGCCTCGGCCCGGGGCGTAGGAGTCACAGTCCACGGACCATAATTATCAATCTGAATCAAAGTCATCTGAATCATAAAAATTCACCCAAAATATTTCTGGCTAACATCATCTTGTCCTCGATGTTTTTCATGTTGGTGTTTGTTACAACAACCTCTG